>DATDFI010000464.1:0-12152 GCA_036522695.1 Bacteroidia bacterium
ATAGGGCTTTCCATTGATTCGCTGGCCTTTGATGCAGAAGGGAAACACCTGTTTGTTCACATTTATCTCGAAAAACTACTGATCTATTCTTTTTCCGATACGGGTAATTGAATATCAATCTGTCCGGCCCTGAAGTCTTCGATCTCCCGAAAGGGGCTGCTCAGAATGACAATATATTGAAATAAAAAAAGAGCGCTACCTTATTCAGATGACCCCTCCCTCTAAAACTAATCCCCGCCTGAACGCGCCATTATAGGTTATCCAAATAAAAAAGGGGCTATCCTATTCAGATAACCCCTCCCTCTAAAACTAATCCATCACGCCACTGATCAACATTTCCTTTTATGCTCTCCCGCAAAATAAATCACATGGGGCGGGCAGGCATCACGCCACTAATCAACATTATCGTGCAGGAACGAGTTGTTCGGCTTGATCTCAACTTTCTTTTCCTCGTTCTCTGTAAGTGTATACTTTGAAACCTGCGATTCTGATGAATGCGGAGTACTCTGGAGATTTATGTTCTTTCTTTTGTAAGCAGGCTCATTCTCCAGTTCCGCCAATCCGTTTGGGCTTTTCAGCTTTAAGCTCAGTTCTTTCAAACGGAGTATGCGTTCCTGCGCCTTTTTGCGCTGCTCTTCATCGGTCACCAGTTGTGTAGTAGGAAGCTCTGTCGATTTTTTTTCTTCCTTCACTTCCGTGCGATTCTTGATCAGTATCGGTTCTTCCAACACTTCTTCCTTCTTCTGCTCCACTTCGCTCTTCACTTCTTCTTTCACTTCAGCAACGGGCTCCTGCTTCACCTCCTCCTTCACTTCATTCACCACCATGTTGGAGATCTCTTCTTTCACTTCATTAACAACAGGCGCTTCGGTTTTAACTTCATTCACCGGGAGCAGTGTTTCTTCTTTCACAGGTTCCGTCACCGTGTTTTCCACCACTTCTTCCGTGAGGGTGAACTCCACCACTTTCTCGGGAGCTTTTTCGATCTCGAACTCGATCTCCACCTTCTCTTCCACTATTTCCTGCTTGGTCTCTTCCACAACCGGGATCACGTTTGAGATCTCGGTTACTGTTTCAACAACAGCCACAGGCTCCCCTGTTTTCACCTCCTCCTTCACATCCGTTACGGGGGACAGGTCAGCGATCGTTTCTTCAACTTTCACTTCAGCCACCGGCTCTTCTGTCTTCACTTCAGCTATTGGCTCTTCCACTTTTACTTCTGCAACAGCTTCCCCTGTTTCCACGAGCACCGGCTCTTCCCTCTTCATTTCAACAACCGGCTCCTCAACAACGGGAACAATTTCTTCCACTTTTACTTCAAGCAGAGGTTCGTCAACGATCACGGTTTCTTCCGAATCATTAGTGTCTTCGATCTCAATGGCATTCTCAACAACAGGCTCTTTAACAATGAGCACCGGCTCGAGCGGATCAGTTACGATATCATTCAGCGTAACTTCTTCCTTGAACGTCTCGATCACCGGCTCCTCTTTCGCAAGCAGTTCTGATTTCAACACCGGCTCGAGGCTCTCGATCGTTTCTTCAACTTTTGTTTTTGCCTCAACAACAGGGGTCGGTTCAGCGGTCTTGTTCACATTATCATCCAGCTTCAACACTTTTTTCTCAGGTCGCTTGGTGCTTTGCACGCCTGCGATGGATTTGGACTGGAACCCTGTAGCGATGATGGTCACGTTCACTTTATCGCCCAGGTTAGGATCTACACCGTAACCGGTAACGATCTCGGCCGTTTGCCCGGCTGCATTCTGTATATAATCGGTGATCTCACCCAGTTCATCCATGGTGATCTCGTCAGCGCCCGATGTTACGTTCATGAGCACATAACGCGCGCCTGTGATCTCGTTATCGTTAAGCAGCGGTGAGTTGAGCGCCATCTCTACTGCATTGATCGCGCGTCCATCGCCCGATGCCGATGCAGTGCCCAGCACAGCCACCCCACTGTCCTTCATCACTGTTGATATATCGTTGAAATCGACATTCACATGCAGCGTGTTGCTGATGATCTCGGCAATGCTGCGCGCTGCGTTGCTCAACACATTGTCGGCATGCACGAATGCATTCACCACGGTGAGGTTACCGTGTATTTCGCGCAGGCGCTCGTTGCAAATGATGAGCAGCGTATCAACGCTCTTCTTTAGTTCCTCAATGCCCGCTTCGGCCTGCTGGCGCTTTTTCGCGCCTTCAAAAGAAAAAGGAATGGTTACAATTCCCACGGTGAGAATTCCCATTTCACGTGCAGCCTGCGCAATGATGGGAGCAGCGCCCGTCCCGGTGCCTTTGCCCATTCCTGCAGTGATGAACACCATTTTGGTATTCTTCAGCAAGGCTTTTATCTCGTCAATGCTTTCGATGGCTGCATTCTTTCCCACTTCGGGAAGCATGCCAGCGCCCAAACCCTGCGTGAGCGTTTTGCCGAGCTGTACTTTTACCGGCACAGGACTGATGTCGAGCGCCTGCTTATCGGTATTGCACACGATAAAATCAACGCCTTTGATCCCCTGGCGGAACATGTGGTTAACAGCATTGCTGCCACCACCGCCCACACCGATCACCTTGATGATCGAGGAAAGGTCTTTTGGTAGATCGAATTGCATCATGTTTAGAAAAAGTTTTCGCTAAAATTAGGCGAATCGTTCCCCGGCCTGAGGCATGCGGTCTTATACTTATCAACCCCTGATTGTGAATTACTCCCGAGGGAAAACAAGGTTGTTAGCGATATGAACAAAATGAGAACAGGAAAATTTGAGGGTTGTTCCCTGTTGTTGGCTGTAAGTTGTTGGAGCTTGACAACTAATAACTGTTAAATGGAGCGAAGCTGCGTGCACTATGGTGAACGATATTCCCGCTTTCATTCCGGCAGTGCTGTCATCCGGAAGGGGCATGGGGCGGCAAATACGCAGCGACACTGGAGGATCTTCCTCTTTCATGTGCTGCCTTCATTCTATCGGGGCTATTTTGAACGGCCTGCAGTAAATGGGACCGTTTTACTATTCAACCCGGCACACTTCATCTATGGTTCGGAAAGCTCACCACAAGCTGCTCAGGGTAACATCCTGCAAAACTATAAACCCTGAACTATTAACTCCCAAACTAACCCGGGACTCGAGACTTGAAACTGTAAACTATTTAGAATCGGGATCTTCGTCAAACCACTTTTTCCCGGTTGAGAACAAGCGTTCAATGAATCCTCCCGAGCTGCGTTTGGAATGGCCCTTTACTTTGCCGGCCTCCTGCTTCACGGGGTTTTTGCTGCGCTCGCGTTCCAGTTTTTCCAAACCTTTTATCACCAGGCCAACACCGGTTGCATACATGGGGCTCGTCACTTCCTCGGAAGATTTGGCCAGGTGTTCATTCGGCAAACCTATGCGCACATCCATCCCTGTTACATACTCGATCAATTGCTTGATGTGCTTCAATTGCGCACCACCGCCCGTCACCACAATTCCTGCAATGAGCTTTTTCTCGTAACCTGAATTTTTTATTTCGTAATACACATGCTCCATGATCTCTTCCATGCGCGCCTGGATGATGTGCGCGAGGTTCTTCACCGAGATCTCTTTCGGATCACGACCGCGCAAACCGGGAATGGAAACAATCTCATTCTCCTGGTTCTCGGATGCCAGTGCTGAGCCGAATTTTATTTTCAGAAGCTCGGCTTGCTTTTGTATGATCGTACATCCTTCCTTGATATCCTCTGTGATAATGTTACCACCGAAAGGGATCACGGCTGTGTGACGGATAATGCCATCGTAAAAAATAGCGATGTCCGTTGTACCACCGCCAATATCCACCAATGCAACACCTGCTTCCTTTTCTTCATTGCTCAGCACAGCAGCTGACGAGCAGATCGGTTCAAGCTGCAGATCGGCCATCACCAGCCCGGCTTTCTCGATACACTTTTTAATATTATTCATCGCAGCCATCTGCCCGGTGATGATATGGAAATTCGCCTCGAGGCGAATGCCACTCATGCCAATAGGATCCTTGATACCCTGCTCATTGTCCACAATATACTCCTGGGGCAGTACATCAATGATGGCCTCACCCGGGAGCATCACCAGTTTATACATGTCATCGATGAGCATATCGATATCATTTTGGCCGATCTCCTCATCCAGGCTCTGGCGGGTACGGATGCCGCGGTGCTGCAAACTTTTGATGTGCTGGCCCGCAATGCCCACGTTCACCACTTTAATATCCACACCGGATTTTGCGGAGGCTTCATCCACGGCAGCTTTGATGGCCTGCACCGTTTTCTCGATGTTACTCACTACACCACGCATCACTCCCAGCGAATCGGATTTGCCGATGCCGAGAATTTCGATCTTGCCGAATTCATTCCTGCGCCCTACCAGCGCTGCGATCTTGGTGGTACCGATGTCGAGACCTACGACAATGTCAGTTGATTCCATGAGGGTAAAAATAAGTTATTAGTTAATCGTTATCCGTTATTCGTTTTTAAGAATTATCCACCGTTAATTTACTGCTACTGCTTACAGCTTACAGCTTACCGCCTACTTCTTACTCGCCACGACCTGCCCGTTGAATTTCAAATTCAAAGTATCATAGCTGTTCCAGTTCGTATGATTCAACCCCTCCGAATAAAATATTTTCAGCTTTTCAAATTTTTGTTTCATATCGGTAGTATCTCCGAAAATGATGGTGTGATTCCCCACTTCAGGTACCAATTCCATATTTTGTGCATCGTTGAACTTCAACTGCACCACCTGCGAATTCCAGAAAGGGTCCCGCGTGATGAATTTTGCCATGGTATAAATATCATCAAGGCTCGTTGTCTTGCTCAGCGTATCGCTTTTTTTAATGTCGGCAATGGAAGTGGTGTACCACACATTATATTGTTCAGGAATATTCCCGCTCACCACCAGCACCCGTGGGGTATATTTTGGCGACCAAAGCATTAACTTACCTTCAGTATCGAGGTAAAAGCTCTCCCCGCTGTTGTTGATAATGCGAACAAGCGGCACCCTCACCTCAACATTCACCTGCAATTGCCCGTCAATAGAAAGGAAAACATCCGCTTTGCGAACCCAGGGATTGGTGTACAATAATCGTTCAATGCGGTTCACGTTCACTGTTCCCATAGGCTGGCCGGTAATAGAATCGCCTTTCGAACGCATCAGGTCACGGATATCCGCCTCATCGATAAAATCATTATCGCTGTCCTTGCTGATGCTGATACGCGGTGCCTTGCAAGGCAGTTTTGATTCCTGCTTCTCTGCAAAGCCAAGCGTAACGATGAGTCCCGAAACGAGGGTCACCCACATGGAGATGAAAAGGATCTTGCGTATCATTTTTTTGTCAATGCTTTTGTAATGGGTTCAATGAGCAGGTCGATATCCCCGGCACCGGCCGTAAGCAGCACTTCAAGCTTCCGCCCCGCCACTTCATTCACCAGTTCTTCTTTACTGCATAATTTTTTATTCTGCAGTTTCACTTTATCGAGGAGCATGGCAGATGTAACCCCCGGGATGGGCTTTTCGCGCGCGGGATAAATCTCCACGAGGATCAATTCGTCCAGCAGCTCGAGGCTCCGCGCGAACTCATCTGCAAAATCGCGCGTGCGTGTATACAAATGCGGCTGAAAAATGCCGGTGATCTTTTTCCCCGGATACACATCGCGTATGGCAGTGATGCAGGCGCGCAATTCAGCAGGATGATGCGCATAGTCATCGATATAAACCAGGTCGCGGGTTTTAATGTGATACTCGAAACGCCTTTTCACACCTTTGAACGACATCAGCGCCTTGCGGATATCATTCTCGCTGATGTTCATCGCCTGCGCAACCGCAATGGCTGCAACGGAATTCTCTATATTATGGCGGCCGGGGATCCCCAATGTAAGATCGAGTATGGCCGAATGTCTTTTCAAAACCGAATAATTGAATTGCCCGTCAGTAACCGTGATGTTCGATGCTTTATAATCCGTATCCGCATTCAATGAATAAGTGACCACGGTACTTTTTTTCGAAGGGAGGTCGACTCCTTCTTCTACTCCCTTTTTCGCGATGAGCGTACCTCCTTTTTTCACCTGCTGCGCAAAAAGATCGTACGATTCGTGCATGAACCTTCTATCACCGTAAATATCGAGGTGGTCGGCATCCACCGAAGTGATCACGGCAATGTCAGGATGAAGTGTAAGAAAGGAACGGTCGTACTCATCAGCTTCCACCACCGTAGTATTACTTTTTCCGAGTAATAAATTCGTATTGTAATTCTGTGTGATACCCCCCAGGAATGCCGTGCAATCGATGTTAGCCGTGCGCAGGATATGCGCGATGAGCGAGGAAGTAGTTGTTTTCCCATGCGTTCCGGCAACAGCAACCGTGTAAGAATTTTCGGTAATATTTCCGAGAAGTTCAGCGCGCTTCTTCATCACAAACCCGCTTTCACGAAAATACACGAGCTCGGCATGTTCCCCCGGAACAGCCGGTGTATAGATCACAAGCATGTTCTCCTTATTCAAACCGGCCTCGTTCATCTTTTTCAAAACGAGTTCGATGTTCTCTTCGTAATGCACATCGATCTTTTCCGCGCTTAATTCATCGGTCAGTTTGGTTTGCGTTTTATCATAACCCCACACCTGCTTACCCGCTGCGTTGAAATAACGCGCGAGTGCACTCATCCCTATCCCGCCAATTCCGAGGAAATACAAACTTTTTATGTTGTCGAAATTCTTCACTTTGCCTTTTTCCTGTTGACCAGCTGCAGCACTTCACTCGCGATCACGTCAGCCGAATTCTTAAACGCCAGTTTTGAAATATTATCCTCCAGCTTGCCCATCATTGCCTTATCGTTCATTAACGCAATGACCTGCCCGCACAATTTTTCTTTCGCCTCAGCATCCTTCACCAATATCGCGGCATGATGATTCACCAGAGCCAATGCATTTTTTGTCTGGTGATCTTCCGCCACATTAGGAGAGGGAATAAGTATGGCCGCCTTCTTCACCAGGCACAATTCGGAAACAGAAATGGCACCCGCGCGCGAGACCACCGCATCCGCCACTGAGTACGCATGATCCATCCTCGAGATAAAATCGAACGCACGGATCCCCTTCCCTTCATACTTCTGCACCAGTTGTTTTGCCGTTTCAAAGTACCCTTTGCCCGTTTGCCACACCAGTTGAATATCATTTTTCACCAATTCATCGAGACACAATGCGATGCTTTCATTGATCGTTCGCGCGCCCAAACTTCCCCCTATAACAAGCAAGGTGCGTTTGCTCCCATCCAGTTTAAAAGTTTCCAGCCCTCGTTCCCGCTTCCCGCTCAACTCCAAAATATCCTGGCGAACAGGGTTCCCCGCCAGCACAATTTTCTCTTTCGGGAAAAATCTCTCCATACCATCATACGCCACACAAATACGATCCACTCTTTTTGACAAAATCTTATTCGTGATCCCGGGAAACGAATTCTGCTCCTGGATCAGCGTAGGTATCCCACGTTTCGAAGCCACACGCAACATGGGCCCGCTGGCATAACCTCCGGTACCTATCACCGCATCCGGCCTGAAGCGATCCAATATCTTTTTTGCCTTCATTATACTCGACAGAACCTTGAAAGGAAATGCCAAATTTTTTACTGTTAACCTGCGCTGCAGACCACTGATCCAAAGAGCTTCTATCTTATAACCGGCCGCTGGAACTTTTTCCATTTCCATTCGTCCTTCAGCACCTACAAACAAAATCTCAATTCCCGGAACCATTGCTTTGAGGGCATTCGCAATGGCGATAGCGGGAAAAATATGCCCGCCTGTTCCACCGCCACTAACGATCACTTTAAGCGGCTGCACGCGATTCTCCTTCCTCCTCCTCTTCACCGGCAGGAGGCTCCTGTTTATCCATTTCACGACTCACGCTCAGTATCACTCCAATGGTGATCGAAGTGAACCATATTGATGTTCCGCCCATACTCACCATGGGCAAAGGCTGGCCGGTGACCGGCAACAATCCAACTGCCACTGCCATGTTGATCATGGCCTGCAAAACCAAGCTGAAACACAAACCGAACGCACTCAACGTCCCGAAAAGTTTCGTGGATCGCTGCGCGATGCGTATCCCCCGAAAAAGAAAAATGACATAGAGCAAGACGACAAATCCTCCTATCAATAAACCCAGCTCTTCTACAATAATGGGGAAGATCATATCCGAAGAGGCTTCAGGAATAAACCCACGCATCGTACTGTTTCCCGGACCCTTTCCCCAAAACAATCCACTGGTGCCTATCGCGATCTTCGCCTGCTCCGCCTGGAAATTTTCGTCCGAATCACCGGAAGTAAAACTTTCGATGCGATGTTTCCATGTTCCACCCCGTCCGAATGCATCCGGGAATTTCAAAACAACAAGTACGAGCATTGAAAGCGCCAACACACCTCCGCCCAGTACCATCAACAAATATTTCAACGGGACTTTACCGATATACATGAGCAGGAAGCAGGTGAAACCGAGTAACGCTGCCGTTGAAAAATTCGCAGGTAATATTAAACCGCAGATCACACCGATGGGAATAAGCAGGTGAATGAACACGGTTTTAAAATCATTGAATTGCCCTTGCTTGATGGACAGCACCCGCGCCAGGTAAACGATGAGCGCCAGTTTTGCAAAGTCAGAGGTCTGGAAGGTCAACCCGGTGCCGGGGATCTCCAGCCAGCGCGCTGCGCCTCCTGCCGAATGACCCTTCAGTAATGTGTAAAGCAACAAAGGCGCTGAGACCCACAAGGCGATCTGCGAAAGCCGGGAGAACAAAGTGTAACGCATGCGATGCACCATGAACATAAGGCCGAGTCCCAGGCAAATGATGAGGGAATGTTTCACCAGGTAATAACCGGTATTACCACCCTTGAACCGGGAAGCGATCTGCGCCACCGCGCTGTACACTTCTATCACCGAAACGAGTGAGAAGAGCAGCACGATCATCCAGATCACCTTGTCGCCTTTTATGGAACGAAGAACATTCACGCTTTTCCTTTTTTAATGAGTGAATTCACGATGCGTTTAAAATCATTCCCACGGTTCTTATAATTATCGAACGGGTGATAACTCGGGCAGGCCGGTGAGAACAAAATGAGTTCTCCATTCTTCGCTTTTGCTGCGGCCAACTCCACCGCCTCCTGCAGGGGAGCCTCGCACAGCTCCGCACCGCATTTCAAAAACGAACGGATGATCTTCGAATTATCCGTACCCATTGCGATCACGGATATTACTTTCTCCGACACCAATCCTTCCAGCAAAGAATAATCGTTACGCGAATCGATACCACCGATCAACAGGATCACTTTCCCCTCGCACATGGAAAGCGAACGAAAGGTACTTTCTACATTGATAGAGATGGAATCGTTGATGAACACCGCACCATTAAGCTCACCCGCTACTTCCATGGCATGCTCCGCCACCGGGTTCGTCCGCGAAACCTGCTGCGATGTTTTTTTATCGGTCTTGTTATCCATTGCGGTCGATCACAAAGCCCTTACTGCTTTTTTAAATTGTTCACCGCGGTCCTCGTAATTTTCGAAGAGGTCGAAGCTGGCGCAACAAGGCGACAACAGAACGGTATCGCCCTTTTTACCGATCTTATACGCTGCGGCAACGGCTTCTTTTGCCGACTTCGTTTCCACGATCTCGGGGATCATGTCCTTGAAGGCCTTGATGATCTTTTTGTTGTCGGTACCCAAGCACACGATGGCTTTCACGCGTGTCTTCACCAGGTCTTTCAGCGAAGCGTAGTCGTTGCCTTTGTCAACGCCACCCACGATCCAAACCACCGGGTTCTGCATGCTTTCGAGGGCATACCAGGTGGAGTTCACGTTGGTCGCTTTCGAATCGTTGATGAATTCGATACCGTGCACACGCGCCACGAATTCGAGGCGGTGTTCAACGTTCTGGAAATCCGACATGGATTCCTTGATCACTTCCTTGCGGATCTCCACCACGCGCGCAGCGATGCCGGCAGCCATGGAGTTGTACTGGTTGTGTTTTCCCTGTAGTGCGAGTTCTTCTAGAAACATAGAGAGTTGGTTATGGTTTACGTTTATGATTAATTTATTTTCTCTGGTATAAGCTCCTTGTTCGATCTTCTTTTTTATAGAGAAAGGGAAAAGCCGCGCCCCGAATTTCCTTCCCCTCATTCCTTTCTTTGTCAACTCATCGTCCGCACAATAAATGAATGCGTCTTCCTTTTTTTGATTCCGTATGATCCTGAACTTCGAATCGATGTACTTGTCCACGCTGTAATCGTAACGGTCGAGATGATCGGGTGTGATGTTCGTCAGTATCGCCACGTTGATCCTCGTTTTGAACATCCCATCCAGTTGAAAGCTGCTCAGCTCGATCACGTAATATTCTTTGTCGCCATTCGCCACCTGCATCGCAAAGCTTTTTCCTACATTCCCTGCAAGGCCCACGTTGCGTCCTGCCTTTTTAAAAATGTGGTAGATGAGCATCGTGGTAGTTGTCTTCCCGTTCGTTCCTGTAATACCGATCAGTTTTGCCTTTGTATATCGCGCTGCGAATTCGATCTCCGATATCACCGGGATCCTTTTCGCCTTCAGCTTTTTCACGATCTCCGCACTGTCGGGGATGCCGGGGCTCTTTACCACTTCATCCGCAGCGAGGACCATTTTCTCCGTGTGCTTTTTCTCCTCGAACCTTATCCTGTACTTTGAAAGAACGTTCTTGTATTTCTTCTTTATTTCTCCCCTATCCGAAACAAAAACCTCGAATCCTTTTTTTTTCGCGAGCACTGCCGCACCCACCCCGCTCTCCGCTGCACCCAGTACCACCAGCTTTTTCATTTACCTCAGCTTGAGCGTTGCAACCGTTAATACCGCCAGCATGATACCTGCAATCCAGAAACGCGATACGATCTTGGACTCATGCATGCCTAACTTTTGGTAGTGATGGTGCAATGGCGACATCAAAAAGATCCTGCGGCCTTCACCGTATTTCTTCTTCGTGTATTTGAAATAGCTCACCTGCATGATCACTGAAAGATTTTCCATCACGAAAATCCCGCAGAGCACGGGGATCAGTAATTCTTTCCGTACTGCAATGGCGAATACCGCGATGATGCCACCGATGGCAAGGCTTCCTGTATCGCCCATGAAAACCTGTGCGGGATACGCATTGTACCAGAGGAAACCTACACATGCACCAACAAATGCAGCGATGAACACCACCATCTCCCCGAAGTTGGGGATGTACATGATGTTGAGGTAATCAGCAAAGATCATGTTGCCCGAGACGTAGGCGAACACACCGAGCGTGCTGCCGATGATGGCGGATGTTCCTGTTGCAAGTCCATCGATACCATCGGTGAGGTTAGCGCCATTCGAAACAAATGTTACGATGATGATCACCGCGAGCACATACACGATCCAGGTGTACTTCCTCATCTTCTCTCCGAAAAGCGCCATTACGGAAGAGTAGTTGAACTCGTTGTTCTTCACGAATGGGATCGTGGTGTTGGGCATTTTGCGGTCGAGCATATAATGCACCTGCCCATCCGTTTCAACAATGGTGGAAACTTCTTTTGCATTTACTTTTCCTACGAGGCTGTAAGGGATCTCCACCTTCGTATTGATGTCGGGGTGGAAATACACGGTGAGCCCAACGAACAAACCGAGTCCCACCTGTCCCAGCACTTTGAATTTCCCGGCAAGTCCTTTTTTATCTTTTTTGAAAACTTTGATGTAGTCATCCAGGAAGCCGATGAGCCCCAGCCACACGGTGGTCACGAGCATGAGGATGATGTAAATATTTTCGAGGCGTGCGAAAAGAAGTGTGGGGACAAGAATGGCAGCGAGGATGATCAAACCACCCATTGTTGGCGTTCCTGCCTTTTGCTTTTCTCCTGCCAAACCGAGATCGCGTATCGTCTCTCCAACCTGCTTGCGCTGCAGCAACCGGATGATGCGTTTACCCAGCACCATGGAGATGAGCAAGGAGACCAGCACCGCCAGTGCGGCACGGAATGAAATATAATGGAACACGCCACGCCCGGGAAGCGTAGTGTGTTTACTCAGATATTCAAAAAGATAATACAGCATAAATTATTTATCGAGAGATTGAAGCGTTGCCGTTAAAATTTCCATGTCATCAAAAGGATGTTTCACTCCTTTTA
>DATDFI010000465.1:0-2272 GCA_036522695.1 Bacteroidia bacterium
CGGCAGCGGCATTTCGTATTTCCCCAATCCCTTTTCTGAGAATTTAACCGTCACTTCAAAAAATGGTTTCCACTCGGCCAACCTTACACTTTACAATTCGCTTGGAGAAAAAGTAATGGAGAAAAATAATTTGAGCGGGGCGCAGCTAAACCTAAACAGAAATAATTTACCCGCAGGCATTTACTTCATCCGAATTACGGATGGAGAAAAATGTTTTTCGGGGAAAGTGATAATCGAATAAAATCAAGATCATGAAAAAGATATTCCTCATCGGTTCAATTGCATTCTCATTCAAAATGCAAGCCCAGGATACCCTCACCGTTCAATCGGAACATGCAGGCACCTCCGTCACCATCCTGAACACAGGCACCTTGCCCGAAGACACTTACAGTGAATCGAGCTATACCGAGGCCAATGGGGGAACGGTAACAACACTCGTAAATACAAGCAGCAGTTCGCGCAAGGTTAATTCAGTAAAACAGGAGGACCTGCATTTCAGCATTTACCCCAATCCTTCCTCCGGGGTTTTCAATATCAACTCGTACGGAGTATCTATGCAGAAAATAGAGATCGCCAATGTTTTGGGAGAAACGATAAAAACAGTCCCACTTAATTCCTCCTTCACCACACTTGATATTTCCCAGTTTCCTAAGGGAGTGTACTTCGTAAAAGCTTATTCTCCCGGTGGATCGATCAAGACCGGGAAAGTGATCTATCAATAGGACAGGTTCCACAACGCACTGCCCTATCAAAATAGCCCCGGCAGTAGCAGAAATAAACACGCTGTGTCAGAAGAGCGGGATAAAAGAGCAAGCAGTGCACCGAAGTTTATGCGATGAAGGATCGGCCCATGCGAGGCGCGTGTTTATTAAAGCGAATGACGGGAATACCGGTCAATACTACTGCCGCAGGTTCGCTCCATCCATCGCCCATCTTCCATCAAACATCATTCATTCCCTTCACCCACTCTTCATCCAAATTTCTCCTTACTCCTAACTCCCGCTCACAACTAATTCCTTACCTTCGTGTTCCTAACAAAAAAATCTCTGCAATGTTCGGAATGGGTGGAAGCGAATTCTTTTTGGTGCTGCTGGTGTTCCTCATGTTCTTCGGCTCCAATAAAATTCCCGAGATAGCGCGCGGGCTGGGCAAAGGCATACGCCAGTTCAAAGATGCCGCCAACGGCATACAGGAAGAAATTGAAAAAGGCGCCAACTCCCTGAAAAAGGAAATGGAAGTGGATAAAGACCCTGAAAACACCGAAAGCGAGCATATTTAGTCCCCTTATTTTTCATTCCTGTCGAAATACGGGTCAATTACTCCAACGCTGCAGGGATTTTCCCCGACTTTTATTAAGTTTGTGTTTCCCAAATCAAAAACCATGAAGAAACTTTTTACACTCTTTCTTTCGATCTCCTTTACTTACACTTTCGCGCAACAGGTCCCTGTGGCCTGGGTAAAAGATTATAACGGTCCGGCCGATAACGATGACGAAGCCGTTGACATGGTTGTGGATGCGAATAATAATGCTTACGTGGTGGGGACCAGCTTTGCCACCAACGGCACTTACGATATTGTAACCGTAATGTACACCAGTTCGGGCGTGCAGCAATGGGTTGCTTCATACAACGGCCCGGGTAATGATAACGATGCAGCCGATGCGATCGCGGTTGATGCCAGCGGTAACGTGTATGTTACCGGCCGGGCAAGGAGCACGAGCAACCTGGAAGATATTGTGACCATCAAATATAATTCGGCAGGTGTGCAGCAATGGGCCATGACCTATAACGGTCCCGGCAATAACATTGACGAAGGTTTTGACATTGCCGTTGACAACTCGGGGAATGTATACGTGACCGGCTATGTTACCGATGCCAACATTTTCACCGACATGATGACGATCAAGTACAATTCGGCCGGTGTGCAGCAATGGGCGATCCCTTTTAACGGGACAGGAAATGGTAACGACCAGGGACATGCGCTCATTCTTGATGGCCTTGGAAACTTATACGTGTGCGGGAAAGGCAACGAGACCACATCGAGCACGCTTTCGGACATTGTGACCATCAAATACAATTGCAGTAATGGGGCCCAGGTTTGGTCACGCTCCTACGATGGAGGCAACGATAACGATTACGGACGCGCGATCACCATGGATGCCGCAGGCAATATCATTGTGACCGGGCAAAGTTACCTCGCAGGCGACTGGTTCGATTATGCAACCATCAAATACGATGCGGCCGGTACACAGCAGTGGGTGATGCGTTACAAT
>DATDFI010000466.1:0-3359 GCA_036522695.1 Bacteroidia bacterium
ATGCTTACCCTGTATAGCATGGGAGGCTGATCCCATGACATGCTTGGGAATGAAAACGGCCGCTCGGATGTAGCGGCCGTTCTTTTTTCAATTATCGCCTTTCTAAAAAAGGCAGTGATCATTTCGCACTGTATAAGAGCATCATTCTCATTTCAGCGGTATGTCGATAACGATGGTTGTTCCGCAGCCGGGCGAGGAGTCGATGGCAATATTTCCTTCCAGCCATTCGGCTCTTGCGGTAATATTTCTCAGCCCGCGCCCGAAAGTATCCAGCTCTTCCCGCTTGAATCCCTTCCCGTCATCTTCTATCATGATAGTAAGGCGGTTGTCTTCTTTAGTTAACTGGATATTGATCTCTTTGGCATCGGCATGCTTGATGACATTGCTCACGGCCTCCTGCACAATACGGTAAATATTGAACTTAACCTGGCTGTCGAGCGTAAAATCATTCATGTTGTGCACCTGCAGTATGATATCGAAAAGGCTGGAACGCTTTATTTTATCGGCAAGCTCATTCAGCGCGGGGATCAGTCCCTCTTCCTCGAGTGCACGAGGCATCAGGTTAAATGCGATGTTCCTGATCTCGGTGGATCCCTGGTCAATAAGCTGCAATGAATTCTGTAGCTGCGGCTGCTGATCGGCCGGAAGGGCCTGCAGGTTAAGTTTTAAGGTCGCGAGCAAGTGGCCAAGGCTGTCATGAAGGTCCTCGGCAATACGCTTCCTTTCCTGCTCCTGCGCTTCAATCACCGCGGCCGCCTGCCCCTTTTGCAACTGATTGAGTTCGGCCTGGTACGCGTTCTTCTGCTTTAATTTTGCGCGATTGAATAAGAGAAGGGAGGTCAACAATAGAAAACAAAGCCCGCCCGCTATCACCCAAAGCCGGAAACGCTCCAATTGAATCTTCTCATTATAAACTGCATCCCTTTTTTCTTCCTCCGCCTTTAACTTTTCCTGCTTCTGTTCAAATTCATAATTCATCTGCACCTGGGTGATACGCTTTGTATTCTCCAGGTTGTTGAGGCTATCCTTTGCCGCAGTATACTTTATGTAGTGTTCAAGCGCGGAAGAGGGCTGGCCTGACTGAACATAAAGATCGCTCAGCGATTTTTCGAATTCCATTATATAATCCAGGGCGCCTATGTTCTCATCAAGGCTTATCGCCTGTTTCAGGTAATCCTCGCCCTGCTTATAGTTTTTCATGAAGGAATGGATCGTTCCGATGTTACCGAGATTGATCGCGATGAGATTTTTGTCCTTTATTTCCTTTGCCAGTTCAAGCGCCCTGGAAAACTGCCCGAGCGCCTTCTCATAGTCCTTTTTCGTACCATATATACTTCCAATATTACCGAGGTTATCGGCCATCAATTTCCTATTGCCGGTCCCCTCTGCTATCTGCAATGCTTTCCGGTAATAATCGAGGGCCTTTTCATATTCATGCCGGGTATTGTAAACACTTCCAATATTATTGAGCCATGCAGCCATGTTATTTTTGTTATCCAACGCGCTGTCGATGGCAAAAGCTTTTAAATAATATTCTAGCGCTTTTGAATATTCGCCCTTCCGAAAGTAAACGATGCCGATATTGCCACTCGTGATCGCGATCTCGACTTTGTTACCCAACTCTTGTTTCAGCTTCAACGCTTTGAGATAATACTCCAGCGTTTCGGAGTAATCTCCCTCGTAAGAGTACACCACCCCGATGTTGCCGAGGTCCCGGGCGATCTCCGCTTTATTGTTCAGGCTTTCGGCAAGTTTCAAAGCCCTGAGATAGTAATCCAGGGCAACCGGGTAATCACCAAGAGCGATAAACACATTCCCCATGTTGCAAAGTGTTTTACACTTGAAGGTCCTCACCTCATCGATACCCGTTTTTACGGGGGGCTTTGTCTCCATATCTTCCCAAACTGCAAGCGCCTTGCGATAATAACCCAGGGCGTTGGTATCGCCCTTGAGATAATGACAAAGACCGAGCATATAATAGGAACAGCCCTCACCTTTCTTAAAACCACATTTCTCCGATAACCGCAGAGCCTCCGTACAAAGAGTAATGGATGTATCAGGATTCACCATTCTAAACGCCATGCCGAGGGCATTAAGCGTGTTTACTTTGCCGCTGTCTGTTTTTGCCGAGTGCAATGCCTTGAGCAAGGAATCGGCAGCGGGAACAGCAGCGAGTGCCAGGTTACTCCATGCGAACAGGATCAAAATTATTTTTCTCATGCTTCAAATATAGCATGGGATACGTTAAGGTGATAAAGTTAAATAGCGTGGTACTTTAGTGCCGCTTTAGGTTTGGACCCGGGCGTGCTTCGCAGGCTGAACAGGATCACGAAAAAATTGATCGGCAACCGACCACGGAGGTCCTTGTCGTTATCAAAATTTTTAACCGCTTTGAACGATCGAAGCGTAGTGTGTTTGCGCAGATCAAAAAAGCCGGTACGCAGAAAATAAAAATATCACGGGGTGAAAAAGAAAAACAAGCGTGGTGCGTGTAAAAAATATGGAATGTAAAGGGGGTAAAAATTCACCTAGAGCAATCGCTGCCTGCGCGCAAAACTCCAATGCTTCTCCGAAGCAGCTGCTGTTGGTCTTTCTAATGATATTTTTCCGATGGTTGTCGATGGTGTGTTTGCTCACAAATAAAGCGATCGCGATCCGGAGATGCAAGCCGGGAAAAAATCCAGGAAGAAAAACTTTCATCACCCACCGGAATAAAAAAGTACGCCCGGCACGACAAAGGTTTCTACAAGCAGCGGGCTCAGCCAAAGGGCTGACAGGCAGATCACGGCCGGCCCGCTTACCCACCTCAAATGTTAATAAAATCCAAATTCACATAGAAGGGGAATTAGTTCTACAACCGAACCCGGTTAATTACCCGATATTCGGGGGCTATTTCTTTTGGCAACTGCACATATGAATGAAGACTTTAATGATTTTATCATCGTAGATGATGAGACGGGAGGTGATGTAACGATCAGCAGAAATACTCAATTCAATAACATCAGGGCTAATACTGTGGTCATTCAAGAGAATATTACCGCCAGGTTATTCGGTACGATCAAAAAATCACTCGTTCTGAATAAAGGTTCCCGGCTCATCCTGCATGGAAGCATCCTGGGACAAGTGGAGAACCTGGGTGGCGAATTATTCTTTTACGCAGAATAAAAGGGCCTCGTGTCATTATTTAGTTTGGATCTACATTAACCATCCAATCCCATCGACCCATCTGCGGGAACTTCAGTTCTGTATCGAATCGACAACATCAATGGGATCTTTAAAGTTTTTAAGTCGTTATCAAACGCATGGGAGGAGTAAAAAGCAAAACAGGTCGGCAAAAATGCCGACCTGTCTGCTTCAGT
>DATDFI010000467.1:0-2882 GCA_036522695.1 Bacteroidia bacterium
TTATCCACTTACAAGGAATATGCCGAGCGTGTGAACGAGATCAACTTCCAGATGGAGCAATTTCTCACGTTGGAGGCCGGTAGGGTGGAATACAAACCTGTGCTGACCAGCATGGATGGGGTGCAGGGATTAAGCAATACCAAATCCATTATGATCGTGTTTTCCCCTAAAGATGCAAACGACAAAAACCTGCTGTCGGCAAAGCAGTTCACGCTCACTTATGATGACGATATGTTCGGGCTTGGGACCAACCATTTTATTTTTTACCGGAACGACATTAATAACATACCTGAATTCACCTTTTGGGACAATTGAAAATGAAAGCGCCAAAACGATATAACTTTTACAAGAAGGTATTGATCAGCACCGGGCTCATCATGCTGGCAGAAAATATCCTGCCCACCATTTCATGGGCGCTCACCAGCGGTCCTTCACAACCTGAATTCAGCAGCTTCGAGCCTGTGGCCACCACCAACATGGTGAATGATTTTACAGGCGATTTCACCTACAACCTTCCCGTGCTGAATATTCCTGGAGCGAACGGTGGTGGTTATTCCCTGTCGCTTTCCTATCACAGCGGTGCTTCGCCCGAGGAGGAAGCATCATGGGTGGGATACGGCTGGACACTGAACCCGGGTGCGATCTCGAGAAACAAAAGAGGATTCCCGGATGATTATAAAGGACAAACTGTAAAATACTGGAATAAAGTTCCCGCCAACCAAACGGTGAGCGTGGGCATGGGCGCTTCCATTGAAGCATTCAGTATAGGCGTACCACTTAATTTGAATGCATCGCTTCGCTACAATAATTATAAGGGATTTGGTTACAGCGCGGGAGCGGGAGTTAACCTGGCCAATGGATTGGTTTCGCTGGGCTACAGCATTTCAGATGGGGACGGAAGCTTTTCCGTGCGCATCAACCCGGGCGCACTTATCTCGGTGAGGCACCACGAGGAAAAGAAGAGTGATAACGATGGTGCAAAAAAGGCCAGCAAGGCGCTCACGCAGCAGGAATTGAGAATGGTCCAAAAGAAAGAGGAATACAAGAGACAGAGAGAACAGCGGCTGCGGAATCCTCTTTCGCACAGCTCCCTTACCCTGGCCGGCAGCAATTACGGGATCTTTACTTTCTCCGACCAGGTAAGAAATGAAAGCCTTACCGAATACACAGGAGCTTCTTTTAACCTGGATGTTTCAGTGATGGGAACACTTACTCCTTTGCAAGTGGGTCCCACCTTCGATCTGAATGGTTCTTATAGCTACCAGCAAAATAAGAATGACGTGAACCCTCTCCCGGTTTACGGTTATATGTATTCTTCCAGCGCTCCATCCAACGGCAATACGATGATGGATTACTATATGGAGAAAATGAATGCGTATGATAAGCAGGACAAATACCTTGGTATTCCATTTAATAATGCAGACATCTACTCCGTAACGGGTGAAGGCGTTGGAGGGGGATTCCGTATGTACAATAAAAAGGCAGGACACTTTCACCCCAATGCGGTGTCGAGCAGCATTGGAATTTATAACCTTGGAGGAGAAATAGAGGCGGGGCTGAATATAGGTGGCGGTTTCGACCTGGGTGTGGGCTTTCAATCCCTTTCATCAAATAACTGGGCCGATACTTTGGTGACCGACCGGAGCTTTGCTGATTCATCCTCTTATGATGAAGCCAACTTTTTCCGCTTTAACAACGATCTTGGCGGCAGCCTCGAATATGGAAGCAATGACGACAACCCCGAGTCGGCCGATCTGAAAATGGTGAATGCAGGTGTACCGGGCTTTAAAAAATTCGCTCCTGTTTTATCTACATCCAAATTCTCTTTTTATACAAATAGCGGAGAACGCTCAGGCCGTTCCTCCTATATATCCTATCACACCAACCGCCAGATGACCTGGACGGAGAATGGAAAAAAATACAAGTCGTACAACCTGAACTCCTACACCAATGGCCTTGTAACAAGAACCGGGACAGCCATCCTTGACCAGGTGGGCGAGATCGCTACGTTCAACGAAGACGGGTCAAGATATGTGTATGGCCTTCCTGTTTATTCACGCAATGAAGGAAATATGCAGTACGACCTTCAGGGCTTGAGTTCGAGCGCGATCAACCACAATTACCTCGCATATCGTAATATCAATTCCAACATCAAATCGAAAGTCGGTGAAGAGCGGGATGCGCCATACGCTACCAGTTACCTGCTAACGGAGATCACCAGCTCCGATTACGTGGACCGTACCATGGATGGGCCCACAGATGATGATTTCGGTGGATTCACACGGTTTTCATATAAACGTATTTACGGCACCAACGACAAATCAAGTGCGACAAGCTGGTATCGCTGGAGGATCCCTTACACCGGTTTGCTGATGAATCGCGGTGAATTGTCAACGCAGAAAGATGATATGGGATCGGCCATGTACGGGGAGAAGGAAATTTACTACCTCGATACTATTGAAACCAAAACACATTATGCTGTATTTTATACTTCAGCACGAAGTGATGCATACGGAGCTTCCCGGAACGATTCGGCCGCTAACAGCAGCAGCGTAACAGGCCGCAAGGGAATGCAAAAGCTGGACAGCATTAAGGTTTTCGCCAAGAACAATGGAGCCTCCAAGCTGATCAAGACCGTTCGCTTCCAATATGATTATTCATTGGCATCGGGAATGCCCAATGGCAGTTCCGGCAAACTCACGTTGAAAAAAGTGTGGTTTGAATACGATGGCGTTTTCAATGCCAAAATAAGTCCCTACATCTTTTCCTATTCGTATTCCACTGCCACTTACCCAACGAAATATTCTTCGCTCGGAAATTACGGCTCGGGGCTGTCGCAAAATCCAAATTTTTCTCACTTCGACCTGGATGCATGGGGTAAT
>DATDFI010000468.1:0-10373 GCA_036522695.1 Bacteroidia bacterium
ATGGTACCGTGAATGGTTACCAGGGCCAGGTACATGTTCGGGTCCAGGATGCCATCCTTACCCCAGCGGTCGCCCAGCATCCAGTGTATGAATGCGAATTTCTCACCGGGCCACGCAAGCTGCAGGCGGAAAAGAATGGACATGGTCATCGCCACCACCGCCATTACAATAGCGGTAATGAGGAACTGCCTCGAGATCATTTTATGATCCTGGCTGAAGACGTATTTCGTTATAAAACTCTCTTCGTGGTGATCATCGTGATCGTGGTGATGATCTTGCGCGTGCTCTGCCATATTCGGTTATAATTTTTTGTTAGATCTGTTGAAACTTATCAATGCTGTGCTACTTGGGGTTTTACCTCAGCCATATTTTTCATCTTCGAAGGAAATATCACAGCCGTTTTCTTTTTCTCATACCATTTTTTAAAGTCTGCCTCACTTTCCACTACAATAGGCTTTTGCATGTTGTAATGGCTTGCCCCGCATATCTTGTTGCACAACAGTATGTAATTGAAATCGGGGTTGTGTGTGATCATACGCATGGAATCGGTAGTGATGGTGGGTACGAAGTGAAGCATGGTATGCATGCCGGGCACACAGTTCATCTGCTGGCGGAAGTGCGGGAAATAAGCACTGTGAATTACATCCTGCGAACGGAAAACGAATTTCACACGTTGTCCAACAGGGATGTGAATGGTATCGCTCACAATGAAATCATCCCATGAATTTTTATCGAGTGAATCGATGCCCAGCGCGTTGGTTCCACCCAGCAGTTTGTAGTTCGATTCACCCAGCATATTATCATCGCCTGAGTAACGTGCGGTCCACTGGAACTGCTGCGCATACAATTCAACCACCATGAACTTTTCTCCTTCTGCGGGCTCGCGGGTGATCTTGTTCCAGGTCTTCAACCCGAGGAAGATGATCACGGCCAGCACACAGCCCGGGATAACGGTCCAGGCCAACTCGAGGCGATGGTTCTCGGGATAATAAGTGGCTTTACGCTCGGGGCTGCCGGCATATTTGAATGCAAAATAAAAGAGTACTGCATTGGTGATGAAGAAAACCGTAATGATGATGATGAAATTAAAGTTCAGCAGCCAGTCGAGTTCGGCACCTTCCTTCGAAGCAGCCACCGGCAACAGTTTATCCTTGTACTTCATGAATTGCCAGATGCAAAACGCGAAAAAGGAGAACATGAACAACAGCATCAGCAAACCGTTCATCTTATTATCCTTCGGCTTAACCTCGTATTGCTTGTCCCCCCGCATCTCTGACGACAGCTCGAAAATTCGCGTGATGTACCATACCGCAGTACACACCAGGATGATAGCCAAATAAATCAGTAAATTCATATCTCGGGTTTTATATTATTTGTCCTTCTTTAAAATTCATTAAATGTGATGGTGCTTGCTCTCTTCCAGGTACGGATGTTTGAGCGGCAGCAACGGGGCCTTGCTCAGGTTATTTAATATCCAGTACAGCAGTAAGCCGAGGAACAACACAAAAGGTCCAAGCTCGGAAATGCCGAGGTGCCAATCCTTACCAACGGTGGAGGGCATTACCACGATGAAAATGTCGAGCCAGTGTGTAACGAAAATAATGAGACAGATGGTGATGAGGAACCTGCGGTTGCGCTTGGCATCGCGTGACATGAGGAACACCATGGGCAACGCGAAGTTCACGAAGAACACGAACCACATCAAAAATTTATAACCGTGTTCGATACGGAACTGGAAGTATGTCACTTCAACAGGAACATCGGCATACCAGATAAGCATGAACTGGCAGAAGAAAAGATAGCTCCACAAAAAGCTGATGGCAAAGATCCATTTGCCAAGGTCGTGGATGTGACTATCATTCACGTACTCGAGGTAGCCGTCACCACGCAGGAAAAGCACGAGCATCAGGATGGTGATCATAGCACTGATCCAGATACCGGAGAAAATGTACCAGCCGAACATGGTGCTGAACCAATGAACATCAAGCGACATCATCCAATCCCATGCGGCAACCGATGAAGTGAAACCGAAGAACACAAGGAACGCTGCAGAGGTGGTTACGTTCTTGAAATGCAATTTGAGGTCGCCTGTCTGGTCCTCGAGCAATGATCTTTTGCGAAGCAGTCGCTGGCAAAATATCCAAACGCCCATAAAACCGAACGCACGCAGCCAGAAGAACCAATGGCCGGTGTGACCGAAATACGCCATTTTTCCCTGTACGATCTTATCGTCCTTTGCAGCATCGGTCATCCAGTAATATAATTTATTCACACCAAGGTCGCTGAGCAAAAGCACTCCGAGCAATATCGCCCCCGCAACGGGCAGCCAGGTGCTCACCGCTTCCGTTACGCGTTTGAAAACCGTTGCATAATATGCTTCGGAGCCGTAAACCATCGCCATAAAAAAAGTGGCGCCCAAACCGATGCCCATAAAGAAAAATGCATTGATAAGGAGGTTCGCCCAGAAACGATTGTGCATGTAACCCTCCGGACCATTATCAAGAAAAAAGGAAACAATGGTGAGAAGTCCGCCAATGCCCATCATCGCGAGGGTGGCTGTTTTAAGCCTGCCGGGAAACTCGTACGTCAATTTCAAATCCATAATCGTGTTATTTGTCTTTATCGAAAATTTATTGCGCTCTCTTATTTTCCGCCCTTGTCCTTATCTTTTCCGTCATTCATTTCTTTCTTGTCCTTCACCGAATCCTTAGGCATTTGCAGCATGGGCCAGCCTGCAGCATCAAAATTCACTTTCTGAAAATCATGCTGGATATAACGGATCACCTTCCACCTTTCATCAGGCGAAAGCTGTGAAGCATGAGAGCCCATCAGGCCTTTCCCCCAGGTAATGGTGTGATAAAACTTACCCTCTGACCGCGGCTTACCGTCATCCATCATACCTGAATAAGGAGGAGGAGGACCGGGGAGTTTACCGCCCACCAATCCATCACCGCCACCGCTTTCGCCATGGCAATGCACACAGAATTTTGAATAAAGGAATTTACCCTGGTTGAGCACTTCCTGGGTAGCAGGAAAAGGATCTTTAAGATGCACACCGGCCGAATCGTAACCCGCTGTTGTATTCGGGAAAGGATAAGGGTAATAGGCCGATACCGCCCAATCGTAAGCGATGGTACCTTCCACCGGCTTGCGGTTGGTCATGCTGTCGGCAAAAATGCCATTACCCGAATTGGTCTCATACGAAGGCGAACGGTACATATCGGGCATGTACTCGAAACCCGGGCTGTTCGGATCCTTGGTGGAGCATGATGCGATGAACAAAGTGCCAAGGCAACATGCTGCGAAATATATGATCTTCTTTTTCATATTCTTGTTTGAACGGATACTTAGTCAATGTTTACTTCTTCTGCACCGGTCTCTTTCATCATGGAAACAATACGGTCCACATCGCCTTCTTTCGCCACCACCTGCATTACGAATTTATCATCGGTGGTGCGGGGATCCGGGTTCTTCGGGTTAACACCGGGAAGTATCCAGCTGCGGAGGAAGAAGGTGATGGCCATACCGTGCGCTGCACACAGTACGGTAGCTTCGAACGTGATCGGGATGAACGCTGGTACGTTGAGGTAATAGCTCCATTGCGGTTTTCCACCCACATCGGTCGGCCAATCGTAGATCATCATGTACCACATCATCAATGTGGCGAGGCAGGTGCCGGTGATGCCGTAAAGGAATGCACATATAGCAATTCGCGTGCGCGGAACTCCCAGCACGGGGTCAATACCGTGAATGGGGAAAGGTGAAAACACTTCGCGAATACGGAATCCCGCTGAACGGATCTTCCTGCAGGCGTTGAGAATGATCTCATCATCGCCATACAACGCATTGATCACTTTTTTGTCGCTCATATCCTATTTTGAATTTCTTATTTACGCTCTGAAAATTAATGTGCGGTCTCCGCCATTTTTTTGTATTTCTCACTCGAGATCTTCATGATCGTCTTCAATTCGCTTTGCGCGATCACGGGGAACACGCGGGCAAAAAGCAGGAAGAACGTGAAGAACATACCGATGGTGCCGATAAAGATCCCAACATCAATGAAGCTGGGGTGATACATGTTCCAGGTAGAAGGCAGGAACGTGCGGCACAGTGTTGGAACGATGATCACGAAACGCTCGAACCACATACCGATGTTCACTACAATGGATAAAACGAACGTAGCCATGAGGCTGGTACGGATCTTTTTGAACCAGAAGAACTGCGGAGAAAGTACGTTACAACTCATCATCAACGTATATGCCCACCAATAAGGACCGGTAGCGCGGTTGAGAAAGCAATATTGCTCGTATTCCACACCCGAGTACCACGACATGAAAAGCTCGGTGAGATAAGCCACACCCACCATGGATCCCGTTACGATGATCACGATGTTCATGTATTCCACGTGCTTGATGGTAACGTAATGCTCGAGGAATAAAACCTTACGCATGATAAGCACCAGGGTTAATACCATTGCGAAACCGGAGAAGATAGCACCGGCAACGAAGTAGGGAGGGAAGATAGTGGTATGCCAGCCGGGAAGAATAGAGGTGGCAAAGTCCATGGATACGATAGAGTGAACCGAGAATACCAGGGGGGTTGAAAGTCCGGCAAGCACAAGCGAAACTTCTTCGAAACGCTGCCAGTCCTTCACGCGCCCGCTCCAACCGAAGCTGAGGTATTTGTAAATACGGCCCATGACAGGTTTGCCTGCGCTTTTCGCACGGTCGCGGATGGTAGCAAAATCGGGAATAAGACCGATGTACCAGAACACCAGTGAAACCGAGAAGTAAGTTGACACCGCGAACACATCCCACATGAGTGGGGAGTTAAAGTTCACCCACAGTGATCCGAATTGGTTAGGAAGCGGGAAAAGGAAATAATCGAGCCAGGGCCGGCCGGTGTGCAGTGTTACGAAAATGGCCGCGCACATTACCGCGAATATCGTCATCGCCTCAGCTGAACGGTTGATGGCCATGCGCCAGCGCTGGCGGAACAGCAAAAGCACGGCAGAGATAAGCGTTCCAGCGTGACCGATACCGATCCACCATACGAAGTTGGTGATGTCCCAGGCCCAATCCACACCGTTGTTCGATCCCCATACCCCGATGCCGGTACCGATGGTGTAGCACAAGCAACAAATTCCCCAGAGGAACAACAAGGCCGAAAGCGTAAAGACAATGTACCAGTATTTATTGGCCCTGCCTTCGATCGGTTTTGCAATGTCTTCTGTGATCTTGTGATAAGAAATCTCATCTCCAAGTATCAGCGGGGTTCTGATGGATGCTTCTTTCTGCATAATTTATTCGTTGTTCAATTAACTGTTATGCGTTTTCCTTTTTCTCTTCTTTTTTCGATTCGCTCTTTTCCATTTTTTCTTCTTCAGCATTGCGAACCTTTGTCATGTAGAATACGTTAGGCTGGGCACCTACGTCCTCGAGGAGGTGGTACATCCTTTCGTCATTCCTGTATTTCACGATCTCGCTATCGGGGTTATTAAGATCGCCAAAGATGATCGCATTGGTGGGGCAGGCTTGTGCGCAGGCCGTTTGTACTTCACCGTCATGCAGCTTGCGGCCTTCCACTTTTGCCTTGAGCTTGCCGGCCTGGATGCGCTGCACGCACATAGAGCATTTCTCCATCACACCGCGCGAACGAACAACCACATCAGGGTTGAGCACCATGCGGCCCAATACATCATTCTCCTGTGCCGGGTTGATATCCGCAAAGCGATAATTGCCGTTGTAGTTGAACCAATTGAACCTTCTTACTTTATACGGACAGTTGTTTGCGCAATAACGGGTACCCACGCAGCGGTTGTACGTCATCTGGTTAAGGCCTTCCGAACTGTGATTGGTGGCAAGCACCGGGCAAACCGTTTCGCAGGGAGCGTGTGCGCAGTGCTGACACATGATGGGCTGGAACATCACCTTCGGGTTATCCGTTACCGGGTTTTCCATATCGAGGTACATGCTCACTTTGCCTTCTCCATCCTGCTCCGCTTTCTCTTTGGTCATCGGGCTGCTGTAGTAACGGTCGATGCGCATCCAGTACATATCTCGCGTCATCATGATCTGGTCGCGACCTACAACAGCAGTATTGTTCTCGGACTGGCAACCGATCACACATGCTCCGCAACCTATGCAGGAGTTGAGATCGATGGCCATCCCCCAGTTATAGCTGAGGCGGTCGTGATCATCCCACAGGTTGCTTTGCTCAGAATAAACTTTTTTATGTGTGGCGTTGGTATCGAATACCGTCACCATTTCGCGCTCGTTCCACTCCTCCGGGTTCCCGTTCTGGTATTCTTCGAGCGTTACTTCATTCACGATCTTACGGCCCATCATGGTATGCTGCTGTTGTGTGCAGGCGAACTTGAATGCATCACCTGTTGCAGCGCTGATGGTGGCGCCTGTACCGAAGTATTGCATGGTTTTGCCTGCACTCATTTGCAGGAACTGGTAAGCATTGATACCTCCTGCAGTTGCCGCTACCTTACCGGTATGCGTGCGGCCATAGCCGAGTGCGATAGCCAGTGTGCCGCGCGCCTGGCCGGGCTGGGGGAATACGGGAAGCTTTACTTTATTTCCACCGAGTGTGATCTCCGCCATGTCACCGGTCATATCCTGCCTTTCGAGCAGTGAATATTTACCGCGCATGTCCTCGGGATTCATAGTAACATAGTTGTCCCAGGTAACGCGTGAAATAGGATCGGGAAGCTCCATGAGCCAGGGATTATTGGAATGATTTCCATTACCGGGGCCGGTCTTCACGTAAAGCACCAGTTCCATATCACCGCCTTTCATTCCGGCTATCATGGCCATGGCCTGCTTTTCATCCATGCGATTTTCCATCGGCATGGGTGCCTCTTCCTTATTTTCCTCCTTTTTATCTTCCTTCTTTTCTTCTTTCTTGTCCGTTTTCTTTTCGTCTTTTTTGTCTTCGGGTTTGTTCATCACCACACCGGTTCCAACTTCCACAACACCATCATGCAGGCTGTGGTTCCAGAATTCACCGAACATCATGTATTTGCCCTGCATGGTGAATACACGGTCCATCCAGTGGTTCACAATGTAGGAATGCGCATCGTTCTTTGCGCCCGCCCATACAAGGAAGCTTTCGATCGCGCTGCGTGTGTTGAAGAGCGGGGCGATGGTGGGCTGGCCCAATGAATAATGACCGAGCTTGGGATTGGAGTCGGTCCATGATTCGAGAAAATGATTGTCCGGGCAAACAAAATCGCACAGGAACGAAGTTTCATCGGGTGTAGTGTTCATCGACACTTTTACCGGAACGTTCTTGAGCAGGTCGGCAAATTTTACTGCCTCAGCCGTGTAAACCGGGTTGGTATGGTACATGATGAGTGCGCCAACCTTATTGCCCTTCATATCGTTCAGCAACTCGGCAAACTCTTCATCATTACCTTGAAAAGCATTCGAATAATTATCCGTATCGAGCGTGCTGCCGTAATTCTTGAGGCTTTCGTTGATCTTATTCACCATCAACTGCAGTGCTACATCATTCACACCGCACACCACCAGCGAACGGCCCATATTTGATTTGAGCCACTCGGCCACTTTCCCGATCTCGCCTTTTCCTCCTCCACCGTTGATGGCATTGTACAGCTCCACGATCTTCGCTCCCATTTCGGAAGGCTTCACCGGAACGCGCATATCGGCATTAGAGCCGGTAACCGAAAGCGTGGTTTCGAACTGCACGTGCTTGCTCATGGTCTTTTTGTCCTTGCTCACTTTCCGGTTCTTCACATACTGGCGTGAGAACTCGATGGGAGAAACCCAGTTCACCAGGAAATCGGCACCAAAGCTCACGATCACGTTGGCATTGGAAAAATTATACGAAGGAAGAACATCCTTGCCTATGGTGTGCCAGTGCGCCTTGCGGATCGCGTAATTGGAAACCGCATCGTACTGCACATGTTTCGCACCCGGGAATTTAGCTACGAAGGCATCGATAGCACTGCGCAGCGAAGGACTGGTAACGGTAGAAGTAAGAACACGAACGGATTTACCGGAAGCAACTGCTTTGCTGATCGCATCGCCCAATTTGCTATCCACATCATTCCAGTTGTCGGTTCCTTTTCCGCTCACCATGGGCTTGCGGAAACGCGCCTTATCATATAAGGAGAGAACAGCGCCCTGCACACGGGCACTTGTTCCACCCATGGTGATCTTTGAATTAGGGTTGCCCTCGACCTTGATCGGGCGGCCTTCACGGGTTTTTACAAGGATGGAGCAATAATCGAAACCGTCATCAAAAGTAGAAGCGTACCAATTGGCCACACCCGGGGTGATCTCCTCGGGTTTGAAAAAGTAGGGGATGGTTTTGGTGACAGGTGTTTCGCACGAAGCCAACGCTGCTGCTCCCACACTGAACCCAAGGAATTTCAGAAAATCCCTGCGCGAGGTGGATGCTTCGTTCAGCCCTTCGTTCGCGAAAATATCAGAAGGAAGTTTTTCGGCAAACTCGTTCTCCTGCTGCTTGAGCAATTCGGGATCGTTGTTCAGCTCGCCTAAGCCTTTCCAGTATTTATTTTTGTTACCCATATCTACTTTATATATTGTGTAGTGCGTTTTTACTTATGAAAAAAGGAAACCGGCAAGGTTCCCTTCACATTAATAGTGACACTTCGCGCATTCGATGCCGCCCATGCGAGCCACTGTAAGCAGGCTGTCGGTTTTACCGCGGTATTTCTCAGCCAGTTTTTTGTGGAGGTCGGCATAGTACGGATTCTCTTTCATGCCGGGCACTTCGGTCTTGTTATGACACTCGATGCACCAACCCATGGTGAGCGGCTTCATTTGCTGGGCTACATCCATGGTAGTGAGATCGCCATGGCAGTTCTTACATTCCTGCTTGCCCACCACAACGTGCTGCTGGTGGCTGAAGAAAACGAAATCGGGAAGTACGTGAACTTTATTCCACACGAGGGGTTTGGGGGCGCGATCGTATTTTTGAGTGGTTTTGTTCCATCCCACTGCATCATATATTTTGTTGATCTCGGTCTCACCGGTAGTGGGGCCCGAAGAAATTCCTTTGTGGCAGTTCATACAAACGTTTGCCGAAGGAACACTGGCAACTTTGGAACGAAGCACCCCGGAGTGGCAGTATTCACAGGCGATCTTGTTATCACCCGCGTGGATCTTGTGAGAGAATTTGATGGGTTGTGAAGGTTTGTAGCCTTCGTAAACACCAATGCCCATTAGCGCATCCCAACCGGCAGCGCTGCCGTAACACATTACTACGATAAAGAGAAGCGCAACGGTACGTTTGTTGGCAGCGGCCCACTGGCGCCAGGTGTACTCGCGCATAGGAGGCAGACCTTTTTTCTCATTTACTGCATTTTGAAGGTTGCGCCTTACCGAGCGCAATGCGCTGATGAGAATGAAAAGAACAGCGATAATAACTAAGGTGAGGTAGAAGGGATTGATGCCTTCGGCAACGGGCTCACCGGAACCGTTAGGATTTTGAGGCTGCCCATCCTTTACAACGACAGGCTCACCGGGTTCGCTCCACACATAATCCACAACTGCTTTCACTTCAGCCTCTGACATCTGGCCCGCAAAAACGGTCATCGAGTTGGGAGTAAGATTTTGTGTGGCGGCAGCTTCGGGATTTGTCTTCGCGAAGGTCACGTTGTCCATCACCCACTTGTAGGCCCATTCTTTCTGGTGGCGGCCTGAAACCCCTTTGAAACCGGGGCCGGTAGACATTTTATCGTCAAGGAAGTGACAGGAGCGGCATTTTGCTTTGTAGAGCGCTTTCCCGTCCTGTGCAAAACTGCTTAAAGAAGTAAAGAAAAAGAGGAGTGCGAGGAGGGGAACTAAGGCCTTGCTTGCGCGTAGGGGCCTTTTGCACGGTTTTACCATAATGTTGTTTTACTTTTAATAAAAAAGGTGAATGAGCTATGACAATTTCGTGACAAATCCTTTATTGCGCGACAAATTTATAAGAAGAATTATTCCGCAAATTAATTTTGGTGGAAAATAATACACAAAAAGCTTATTTATAATCGTTCTAAATAATATTTTTTTGAGAATAATTTTTGGAAAATAATTTAGGGATGCGGGAAGGATTTTTGAGGGCGGAAAATGTGCGGTTGTCGAAACCGGAAATGAAGCAAATATGATTTTTTGTTGGACCCGCCTCTTGAAAGCTGTTGATAATTTTGGCCGGGTTGTTGACAGCAGAATTTCACATCGGACAATTTGAATACCTTTGAAGGCTTGAAAAACTTTTTATCCATACTGCTGCTGTTTTTTATACTCCCGGCCGTTCATGCGCAAAGCAAAAGCGATACGGGAAAAATTGAAGTGAACCAGGATGCACGTGTGAAAGAAATGATGCAGAAGTAT
>DATDFI010000469.1:0-2281 GCA_036522695.1 Bacteroidia bacterium
ATACCTACAAAAAGGTGCTGGAAGTGGGACCGGGCATGGGCGTGCTCACCAAATATTTATTGCAGGAAAATAAATTCGAGACCTCCATCATCGATATCGACAGGGAAAGCATCGCTTTCCTGCACAAGAATTTTCCCGCGCTTGGTGATCGGATCATAGAAAATGATTTTCTAAAGATCGACCTGGGGAAATATTTCGGGAATTCCCCCTTCGCAGTGATAGGGAATTTTCCTTACAACATATCTACGCAAATACTTTTCAAAGTACTCGATCATAAGGAGCAGGTACCCGAAGTGGTAGGCATGTTCCAGAAAGAAGTGGCCGAACGCATCGCATCCCCTCCCGGAAATAAAGCGTACGGGATATTAAGCGTACTGCTCCAGGCCTTTTACAATATCGAATACCTTTTCACCGTCCACGAAAACGTTTTTTCTCCGCCTCCAAAAGTGAAGTCGGCAGTGATAAGATTGACCAGGAACAATGTGCAGCACCTCGACTGCGATGAAGTGTTGTTCAAAAAAGTAGTGAAGGCAGGCTTTAACCAGCGCAGGAAAACCTTGCGAAATGCGCTAAAGCAGTTGATGAATGAAAACAATACGGATGCTGCTAATGTCCCTTTCCTCGATAAACGCGCAGAACAATTGAGCGTGCAGGATTTTATTGACCTGACAAAAAGTGTGACGGCAAGGTCGGGCAGCCGCGAGGATTGAAACACTTTAAAAGTTTCACTAAAAAATTCAAGGAAACAGCACCCCATCGCAATCGGGGCAATTCACCCAGGGAATGGTGGAACCGAATTTGAGGTTGATGGCTTTGATGAACTCATTGGCGAGCAAGGCGTAACCTTTTTGATTGGGATGATAGCCATCGAGTGAGAAAAATCCTCCCTCTACGAATTTCATGTTGTAATCAGTCCCATCCCATTTGATCCCGGTGCTCACGTTATGAAAATAAGCGTTCACATCAACAAGTGCGAGCCCGTACAGCGCTGCCTTCTGCGCGATCACTGCATTATATGAGGCTATGGCATTGTTCACCACCTGCACTTCCATTGAATCGAGTACATATTGATCGGGCAAAGGCTGGAATGCCCCGAGAAAATCGCACTTCACCGAATCGAGCGGAACAGTGAGTAAAATATATTCGCCAGGGCCCAACTTGCGGTAGTTGCCGGAGTTATTGGGGTACTGGATCATGAATCCATTATTTCCTGCAGCAAAATTGAATTGAAAACCCGTAAGCTGGTTAAGGGAATCGGCTTTGTTTTGCGTAAGTGTCATCCCGTTCCAGGGGACCGTAACGTAAAACGGGAGCGTATTAAGGTCCGGGATATTTGCGATCACTCCCTTTGCTCCGTTCTTCTCCAGTGCGGTAATGAGCGTGTCGAGATAATTCCCGAATGCGGCAGCAGAAAGGATGGTTTTATTATGCCCACCGTTCGAAGCGTAATCGTAAATATCTTCCATACCGGTCCACACCGAAAAAAAAGTGGCGTTCTGCGCTTTCGCATCATAAAAAACCGAAGAGCGGCCCGCGTTGGAAGCAAAGCGATAATAATACGGGTTGGGATTTCCCTGCGCGTACGAATTGCTGAAGGAAGTATCGAAGAGCTGCGCAACTTTCGCAAAAGGCACACTTAAATTCTGGAACGTATTTCCTGAAACCCCGCTCAGGTAAGGCGCTGCAGTGGTCGCATCCATCTGCACGTTGAGCGGAAAAAGCGAGGTCACTCCCTGGCAATCGGTGTGGTTGCCGAGTTTACTTGCTGTAAGAAAAGGGCTTTCCCAGGGTTTTGGGTTTAAGCCGAGACCGTGATCGTCCGGCATGAGTGGCTGACGAAAATCCTCGCAGCCCACATACGAAAATTCTTTCGCGAGCAAGGCCGGTAATGAGTTACCCTGTCCCTTTTCATACAAAGCCCCATCCTGGTAACCGGAAAAATAATCTCCTCCCACCGCAATGAACTTATGAAAATCGGCATTGCCCGGCTGAGGTTTAGGAATATCGAGATTGGGGTTGCAGGAAAGGAAAAGCAGGAAAAAGAGATACAGAGGTATGGAGGTACAAAGGCGATGCGAGAAAAATTGCTTGAAGGAATTTTCCATTTTTCAAGAAAGACTTTCGGCAAGGTTAACGGCTTCCACCGCTTTCACTTCGGGCACGGCCCTTCGCACGGTCTCTTCCACACCTGCCTTCATGGTCATCACACTCATTGAACAAGTGCGGCAGGCTCCATGCAGTTCCAGTTTCACTACCAGGTCATCGGTAATCTCTCTTAACG
>DATDFI010000470.1:0-2539 GCA_036522695.1 Bacteroidia bacterium
CCCTGGGTTGGGGGATGCGTTAGTTCGGGCGCTTGCTTTTTTTCCTCTGCTCGCAGATGCATCTGAATCCCAACCAAGGCTCAGGACTTTCATAATTGATCACCCGGCCGGGATAGCTGTAAAAGGCCCAGTGAGCATAACTTCCGCCTTTCGCAATTCCTTTCACATTGGTCATTTCCGCTGCATTGCCTTGCAGGTTCCTCGCGTCTTTGGAAAGTGGATTTTGTGAAGCGGAAAAGGAGAACGCATCCATTACGGTTCTTTTGTATTCTTTTCCATTGTGCAGGAATTGTGCGTGATAATTGAAAGCGGGTTCCTTCTTTTTGGTAAGACTATCCATATTCGGATTGAGCAGATCACATTCAAAAGCGGTTGGCAACCTGATGATGAATTTGGGCACGGGAGGGAGATCGGATAATTGTCTCCATAATCTTATGCTGTCGAGTTCCGTTCTCCATTTACAAAATGCTGTTGCCTGCTCATAACTTATCCCGGTCACAGGCAGATGGAGTAATGACTTTAATCTCTTTAAACTTTCACTGTTCGATAAGCTGTCTGTCTTAAAAGGCAGAACCACCATACAGGCGAATGATGAGAATTTTATCACATTGCAATCGGCCGGCTTTTCCAATATCCAGGAATAGGGCATTTTGGAAAGAATGTCGTGCGCAGGCAGGAGGTTCCGGTCTATCTCTTCATTCAGCAGTTCTTTTAGCTCAGATTGGTTGAGCTGCTGAAACTTGATATAATTTGGAAACTTTTTGAAATCATGATAGCACATGTAATCGAACCATTCGCCTACAAGTATTTCCGATTCTTCCACTTCCAATGTATCGTTTACGCGCAAAAATCCCCAGTGGTCAGGCATCCACTCGGGGTCAGTTTTAGTTGGAAGAAGGGCGAGGCATCCTCCAAAAAGGAGAGTTGAAAGCACGCATAGGGATTTCCAGGGCATGTTGACTTAAACGTAGAACTGCAAGGAAAATTATTCTAAAAAAGATCAGATCCCGAAGGCAGCGTATATACTGCCTTTGGGTCCATCGTTGCTGCCCCCTTTTTTCTCGAGCGAGATGGCGAATGCGTGTGCATCGATATTTGTCATTTTGTGGATGCCGCAGGTGTCGGGTTGCTCGCACAGGTCGATCATCCCTGCACTTACCGGTTTGCCCTTCACAATGGCCCAGAACTGGTACTGCATGCCCTCGGGCGGTTTGGGCAAATTATTTATTTCCAGGTAAACATCTTTGGTATTGTTATCAAGATAAGCCATGGCTTTCGCATCGGGCGACACCTGCAAACCTTTTAACTCCATGGGAATGATGCCGGGTTTGGTAACCACATCCATCTTTTCCTTCATTACCTGCATCGTTTTTTCCGTCTGCGCATAGCTATCTTTCTGCTTTTGCAATTCACGGTTTAGCTCCGTGTTGGTCACCTGCAATCCTGCCACCTCATCTTCCATCCTGTTCAACTGCGCATTGGTACGGTAAAGAATTCCCGCGCACACCAGCAGCAACACAATTGCAGCAGCCGATAACCACCTGAACATATTAGTTTGCGCAGCGCGCACTTCCTTGCCACCGTTAAGGCTGATCACCTTCACTTCTTTCTTCGGTTCTTCAACCACAGCTTTTTTCACAGCGGCCGCGATCTTTTCTTTCAAGTGGGCAGGAGGAGTTTTTTCCTCGAGTAAAGCGTATTCACCCAGGGCTCCGCGTATCGAATTAAGTTCAGCTTGCACCTCGGGATATTCCAGTGCGTAAAGTTCCACCTCCTGTTTTTCGGAAGCGGAGCACTGGCCGAGCACATAAGCCTCGAGTACGCCTGACGATATGTATTCCTTTATATTCAAAGGTTTCTTTCTCTCATTAATTCGCGAAGGGTGAGCAGGGCCGCGCGCGAACGTGTTTTAACCGTTCCCAACGGGATGCCAAGTTCCTTCGCCACTTCTTCCTGCGTGTAGCCACCGTAATACAACAGGTCAATTACCTGTTTGTACTCCGGTTTTAATTTTTCCACCACCTCTTTCAACCCTATATGATCGGTACTTGTTGCTGAGCTGCGAGCCTTATTAATTAACCTTACGGAATCTTCGAGCTTTCGGTTTTTTCCCTCGGCTTTATGTTGCTTCGAACGCGTGGCATCGATGGCGCTGTTGCGCGCGATGTTCAGCATCCAGGTAAATAACCTTCCTTTTGAAGCATCGTACCCCTCGCTGTTCTTCCAGATCTTAACAAATGATTCCTGTAATATGTCCGAAGCCTGCTCCTCATCACTAATGATCCTGCAGATCACCCCATACAGGGCAGCGCTGTAATTGTCGTAAATGACACTAAATGCCTGGTCGCTCCTGCTTTTAAGCAGTGCAACGAGTTCTTCTTCCGTATGTTTTGTTTGTACCGTCAAGCGGGATGAGAGAGTAAAGGAAATATAAAGTCAACGGTGATTCAATTGCCCCGCTCCAAAGGAGTTCCTTCGGACAAAGAGCCGGGAGCCTCAATAAAAAAAAGAGCGATCCTCCGGGGATCTTAACCCAGGC
>DATDFI010000471.1:0-3689 GCA_036522695.1 Bacteroidia bacterium
ACTATCAAGGAGGAGAAAGCCTTTTTCATTTTCATTCGCATACCGGATAAAATCGATGATGACGCGATCTTTAACATATTTGAGAGAATTCTCAGTGGAAGTGACTTTATAGGGCCGGTATTCTTTCACAGCCGGCTCATACTCGAAAAGAAATTTGAGTAAACGATAGAAAGGTTTATTCCTGCGTTTTTTTTGTGATTCCTTTATTTGAACAATAGATTTGCCTTCCTTATTTATAAGGTATGTAGGAATATCATACAGGTTTTCAAATAAGTTTTTTGCTTTTGGATCGAGTTGTTTTACCCAAACAGTATCATTGCCGCTGAAAGGAATATCAATGATTATTTCATTGTTGAGTTCGATAAAGCATTCTGAAGTATCCATGCCGCCAACTTCATATACGTTAAGGCAGTAGATGTTGGTAATTTTCCTTTGTAATAAATCCTTTAGAAACATTTAGTATGAATTAGGTGGCATGAGGTCGACAGCCGCTTCCATCAACTCGAGACTGTAAACCCGAAACTATAAACTATTCCACCCTTATCTGCTGCCCAACACGCAGGTAGAGATACTTGCCTTTGGAGATGGCGTTGAGTTCCTTCAGGTGCTTGGTAGTAGTGTTGAAGCGTTTCGCGATATCATTTAAGCGATCACCTTTCTGAACGGTATACATCACCGCAGAAACAGGATAGGCACTCATGCCCCAGCGCGTTTTTTTGACCACGATGTCGCTGGAGATGATGTCTTCTTTTTGGAGGGAGACAATGTAAATGGGATTGATGGGTACTCCCTTAAAACGAATTTCAAAATGCAAATGCGGACCGGTGGAATGCCCCGTGCTTCCACCAAGACCGATCACTTGTCCTGATCTTACCACCTGTCCTTCTTTTACTTTTATTTTGGAAAGGTGACCGTAAATGGTTTCCAGTCCATTGTAGTGACGAATGATCACCACGTTGCCATAACCGCCCTCGCGCCTCGCAATGCGTACTTTCCCTTCAAAGGCTGCAACCACGGGATCGCCTCGCTTCAACTGGATATCTATACCGTAATGATTAGTACTGTCGCGCCAGCCGAACCATGACGTGATGGGTCCGGAAAAGGGATGCGTGTAATTACCGATCACATCGTTGGTGAGTTGTAAAGTAAAAGTGGTGTCGTTCTTCACCAGCAGGTCCTCCATTGGCACCAAATGCCGCGAATCGAAAATGGAGTAATATTTTGTACCTGGAAGTGAATCCGTAAGGTCTATTTCTTTTTTTAATTCTTTCGGAAGATCAATGGTTGACTTTTTTGTGCGGAGCGCCACCACGCGATTGATCTCTTTCGCAAGGTCGTTCGGGATGGAGTCCATTTCAAATAAAAGATCGATGAGGCGGGAAAGTTGTTCATCTGTCATGCGCTCGATCACCGAGGTGCCCTGGGGTTCGTTGAGGCAATCCACATCTTCAACCGTTGATACGCTGTCGCCAATGGGAGTATCTCCCGGCCCTGCCAGCGCGCGGGCCGGCAGCGACAGGAAAATACTCGTCATACATATGATATATGCAGCGATCCTGGCCATGAAATTTTAAAAGGAATGCTAAGCTAACATAATTTCCGGGAAGGGCAAATCGAAGATTCACGAATTACGAAAAGGCCGGGTACCTGGCATGGGTAAATTTTTGAGGGGAGGGATATGAACTGCAGGAGCGTGAAGTTCTCCTTAACGATTGAGTCCATTGTTCTCCATTATTGCTTTTTTTGAGTGGCTCAGTGCGTGTAAGTCCGCGGGCGGTGTGAACCGCAAGTTTTGCCTGCCAGGCAGGGTTGCAGGTGCGATAAGCAAAAGCTTGCGGTTGGCGGCCGTGGCGCACTTTTTTGGGCGTTCAAAAAAGTAACAACCACAACAATTCATTTTCGTCATGTATCCCCAATTTTATACTTTTGCCGCGAAACCAAAAACAAAGAACAAAATGAAATTCCTTAAACGCTTAGGTATTTTTATCATCGTATTGTTACTTGTATGGATCGTACTCGCTTTATTCCAGCCAAAAGTGATCCATATCCAGCGCAGCATGACCATGAATACAGATGCCGGGACCGTGTATAGCCAGGTGAATACGATCAAGAACTGGAAAGTATGGTCCTTCTGGGATAACATTGATAAAAAAACAATGAAGGATTCATGGGAAGGTCCCGAATCGGGAGTTGGGGCCATTCACAAATGGGAAAGCCCGAATGATTCGGTGGGTAAAGGCACCATGACCATCACTAAAAGCGAACCCAATAAATTGGTGGAGACCAAACTTGAGTTTGATGGAAAGGGAGAAGCTACAGGTGGGGTGAAATTCGCTGATACGACCGGTGGCGTGAATGTGACCTGGTACATGGATATGGAAATGCCTTTCTTTTTCCGCCCCATGTGCTTGTTCATGAACATGGATAAGATGTTGGGCGGTGATTTTGAAAAAACACTTGCCAACCTCAAGAACACCTGCGAAAATATGCCCAAGCCCATGCAATTTGCGATGGCAGAAAAAGATCAGTCTTCCATGATGGTGCTTACGATCCTCGATTCGGTGAAAACCATAGACCAGATCGGGCCCAAGCTCGGGGAATTGTATGGTAAGATCGGGGCGGAGTTAAAGAAGGTGAATGGAAAAATGTCGGGACCTGTGTTTGCTATCTACCATCATTTTGCTCCCGGTGATAAGATCGTGCTCGAAGCGGGAGTTCCTATTGACAAAAAAGTGGAGAAGACCAGCGCCCCGGTAAAATACTGGGAAACCAAAGCAGGTAAAGTTGTTTCACTGGATTACTATGGCCCGTACGACAAAATGCAGCCCGCTTATGACCAGGTGAAAAAATGGGCGCAGGACAATAATAAAAAGCTTGCCGATGCACCCTGGGAGATCTACGTTGGCGATCCTGGAATTGAAAAGGACCCGATGAAAATATTGACGCAGCTGGTGTATTACGTAGAGTAAAGAAGTCAAAAATTTTCAAGTGAAAGGTCAAAAGGGGAAACTCTTTTGGCCTTTTTATTTCATCTTGAACCTCTCCGATTGCTCTATCGCCTCCATCACGCGTTCCAATAATTCATCGGGGTCTTCGGTGTCATGATCCACTTCCATTTGCGGCTTGAAACGAATGCTGAGCTGCACTCCCCGCTTTATTTTCTTCAATCCTTTTTTATCAAATGCTTTTCCGAATCCATCTATCACTACCGGTATCACTACCGGCTTGAATTTTTTGATAAGCAGGCTCGTTCCCCTGCGCCCGGGCGCAAAAGGTTTTGTGGTGCCTTGCGGGAAAGTGATCACCCATCCATCGGATAATGCTTCGCCAATGCGTGTGATGTCTTCCATCTTCACGGGCCGGTTGATATCCTCGCCCGCCTCGCGGAACGTACGCTTTATCGACACCGATCCCGCATACGCGAAAATTTTAGGAAGAATGCCCGCACTCATGGTTTCCTCGGCCGCTACAAAATAATTGTTGTGCCTTGGAGCGAGAAGGTAAACGGGAGCGCCCAACTTATTTTTGAATTTGAATTTTACCGAATTAAAAACATGAAGCAGGGCGATCACATCGGCAAAATAGGTTTGATGATTGGAAACGAAAAGCACATTGCGGGCAGGAAGCCCTTCGAGGTTTTCCGTTCCTTCCACTTTCATGCGGGTGAGCCACTTGTAACGGGGATACGT
>DATDFI010000472.1:0-2026 GCA_036522695.1 Bacteroidia bacterium
AGGCGGATGAAAAGGATTGGAGATTATCGTGGGCGGGCCAGCGCGTGCAGGTGATCAAGCAGGAGAGAGGAAAAGGCGTGATCGAATTCGGAACAGAGATCGTCAGCTCTTCCGATGGGAGCATTGCCGCACTTTTAGGCGCATCGCCTGGAGCTTCAACTTCAGTAAAGATCATGGTCGACCTGGTGGAAAAATGCTTTGGTAAACAACCTTATTACAAGGAGTGGAAAGAGAAACTCGCTAAACTTATTCCCTCGCACAGTAAACCCCTTCACGAAGATCCCGAGTTTTTCAGGGAAATTGAGGAGCAGAGCAAAAAGGCGTTGGGCTTAGAATAGAATATCCTTACTTGCTGAGCCCGGCAGTTGCAGGCAGCCTGGTGGTTCATTCTTTTCTTATATTTGTAGACCCGGTTTTTTCAAACACGTCCCCTTACTTTACGAAACGAATAGTATGAAAGATCATTCTCGTTCCATTCCCCTTGCATTTTACGGGAAGCTGAGAACAGCGGTTTTATTGATCACCGTTATCATCGCGCTTCCTTTATTCATGGTTTGTTGTGGCGGTGGAGGTAAAACCAACAATGTGGGCAGGGACTCCCTTCCTGCCGATCTTAAAGCGATCGATGAACAGATAGACCGGGACCCGAAGAATGCAGCGTTGTATGTGAAGCGTGCGGAATATTTTTTTCTGAAGAAAAAGATGGACAGCGTAGTGAACGACATGACGCGCGCGATCGATCTCGACCCGAATAATGCGGGCTACCACATGAAGCTTTCGGATTATTATTTTATGATGAACCGTACGCGTGGCACCCGCAACGAACTGATACAGGCAACCAAAGTGGATCCGAAGAATACCGAGGCATTTCTGAAATTGGGTGAACTGTATTACCTGGTCAAGAATTACGATTCAGCAGTGTATTACATTAACCGTTCCATCTCTGTCGACCCGGAAAACCCGAAGGCTTATTTCCAGAAGGGCGTTGCGCTGGAGGAAACGGGCGACAGTGCAAATGCCGTGGCTGCTTATCAAAGTGCGGTGGAGCGCGATCCTAAATACTACGATGCATTCATCAGGCTGGGTAAAATTTACGGTGCACACCGCGATGCGCTCGCAGTTCAATACCTGGACAATGCCCTGCAGTTGAATCCCAACAGCGGAGAGGCGTATTATTTCCTCGGCCTGTATTACCAGAATATTAAAGATGTAAAGAATGCGGTGGAAACCTACAATAAATTGTTGCAGCAGACCCCGAACGACCGGCATGCAAAATATGCCGTTTACAATATCGGGTTCGTTAAGTTGATCCTCGAAAACAACCCAAAGGACGCAAAAGGATATTTTGATAAGTCCTTCAACATGGATCCAGGTTATGCCGATGCGATCTACATGCGCGGTGTTTGCTATGAAAAGATGGGGGATAAAAAAAATGCTGCTGCCGATTTCAATGCTGCCATCGTGATCGATCCCGAGCACCAGCTTGCGCTTAACGGGTTAAGACGGTTGAGTGGAAAGAAGTAATTTCTATTTCGAATAGCTCCCGAAAAATTTAAGCACAGCTTCGGTTTCACCGCCCCAGAATTGGTAGTTGTGCTCCCCGTTATCTGAAATGTGGAGTTCTATATGCGGATGACCTTCCACCGTAAGAAGCTTTTGGTAGAATGATACGGTTTGTTGTGTAGGAACAACTTTATCTTTTCCTCCGTGCGCGAGATAGAGAGGCACCTTGAACTCCCCCGCATGCAGCCAGGGATCGTCTTTTTTCCAGCGCTCGGTAAATTTTCCGAGCTCCCCATAATAACCTTTCATGAGATTATCGTCAGGCGTACCCAGCTGGTCATAATCTCCCGAGAGGGCCGCGCCCGCTTTAAAGATAGCGGCACAATGCCATGTACACATGGCCACCCCGCGTCCCCCGGTGGAGATTCCGTAAACAAAATTATTCCCGCCCTCTTTCAATAACCCGAATTGTTTTTGAAGCAGCGGGAATAATGTATCGGTGAGAAAACCCAACTGGGGGAAA
>DATDFI010000473.1:0-2467 GCA_036522695.1 Bacteroidia bacterium
ATTATGCACTCGGACGAAGAAGAATTCAGGAAATGGATAGGAGAATTCTCAGCGGGGAATTATCTCGATTATTTCGATCGCAATTTCAATGAGGATAAAATGAAAGAGGCGATCAGGTCTTGTAAGGTATTCACCTGAACTTATAGACGGATCTCATCCACTCGGCTGTAAGTTGGATGCCTTGCTCAAGGCTTACGCTTGTTTTGTGACCGAGGTCCCTTACCGCTTTTTTATTGTCCACTTTTTTGTGACGTGTAGTCAGCACTTCTTCCTCTTTATATTCCACAAGCGATGATCTTGCACCGGTCACCTTTATCACCAGCTCTGAGAATTCCTCCATGGTATGATAAACATCACCGCTTATGTTATATACTTCCCCGGGTTTGAAGTTGTCGGTAATGTTTACAAGCGTTTTTACGGAATCGGAGAGAAAAGTGGAAGTGCGTGTGTACCCTTTATAAACCAACCATGGTATACCGGCCAACGCGCAGTAGATGAAACGGCAATTCACGGAGCGGTACGGGCTGTAAAATTCCCCCGGGCCATAGGTGTTGAAGATCCGGACCACCACGCTTTCGGTCCCGAACTGCAAAGCCGAATTGGCGATCTGCATTTCATTCACCCATTTTGTCATGGCATAGTCGTTCAACTGGCGTATTTCATTTTTGTCCATCACGTGTTCTACCATCACCTCCGGCCAATCGCCATACACTTCGGAAGACGAAAAATGGACGAGCTTGAATTTGTGTTTTTCCTGGAGGCGGATAATGTTCTTCGTGCCGGTGACATTGGTCCGCCACAGCTGCTCGTAAAAATCCTCACCGTTCCACCTCCCGAATTCTGCCGCTGTATGGTAAACAAAATCGAATGGGCCAAAGGTTTCCATCACGCGTTCGAGCTGCCGGTATTCTCCTACATCACAACGTGCATACACCGGTTTTGCAACATCGGTCCTGAGTGAAAAGCCGATCTCGTCTTCGCTGTGCCTTTGGTCGAGGAGGAAAACCTCGCACCCTCTGTTCCTGAACTCTTCATGGAGTCCACGGCCTATCGTGCCAAGGCCACCGGTAATGAGGATCTTTTTCATGGGTTCTTCGAATAAAATCTTGATAAGAGTGCGGGTAAATTTAAAAACATTATCGGCATCACCGGCATCATGTAATGCTGCTGGATCTCGCGGTGGAAAAAGGTAAAGAAGAAAATGAAAAGCAAGGGTGTGATCACCACGGTGAATTTTTTCCAGCCGTTCGGCAAAAGAAAGATGTTGATGAACAGGCAGACATAGATGCTGATGTGGAGCAGCAGGAACAAATAACGCACAAGATTCACAAAAGTGTGTTGCCGGAAGCGGTCCTGGAAAATAAAAAGGTTGGCGGTGTACGAATTCACCACCATTCGCTGCAGGTATTTGACCGGACTCAATACATAGTAGCGGAAGAAATGCCTGGAGCGGAACTCAGTGATGAGTTCATCATACATCTTTTTTACATTTTCCTGCGATGCGAGATAGTGGTCCGGCATCGCTGTTCCGGCATCAAAGTATTTTTTCTCTTCCAGCAGAACGGATTGATGGGCTTTCAACACTTGCAAAAGTTTTTCGCGGCCGAAGTCGGAAACAACATAAGGCGGAAAACTGGCGATTACGTTCTCGGCATAAACCTTTGCCGTGTCACCTTTCATTGCTGCGGTGTACAGCGGCTGGTGATAGGAATTGAAACGAGTTCCGTCCTCGCCCCAGCATTTGGTAAAGGAAAAAAGTCCTTCGAATTCCGGCTTCATGCGGTCGAGCGACTGGGGATGGAACGCTTTTTCGAGCGGAACGAATTCACCGGTGGATGCATAATTGCGGACGGTCCAGGCACTGATCATGAGAAGCGGCATCACGGAGACCAGCGCCATTTTTTTTGCCAGCGGGAGGATTTTTTTTCCGGCCTGCAGGTAATATTCATCAAAAAGTGAGGCAACGATCACGATCCCTGCTATTGCCGTGAAGGGCCTGGTGAGTACCATGTATCCCGCAAAGAAAGATGCGAGCAGGTAGAAACTCCTTTTTTTTTCCCTGGTGCGCGCCTGGCGCGCTTCAACGATGAAAAAAAGATAGAATACTACCAGTACAGAGGTCAGGCTGTCCGTTAGCGTGAAGTAAACCCATTCGCTGAAAATGGGACACACGCCATACACTAAGGCGAAAAGGAGAGATGTATTGCGATTTTGTGAAAAATAATAGAGGATGAAGCAAAGACAATACACCGAAACACCGAACAACAGGACCTGGAAATATTTCAAGAGGCGATGACCGTTCTCCCGCCCGAAGCTGCGGATGAAAACATAATATACAAGTGAATACCCCGGCACTCTCCTGAAGTAGTCGCCATTGCTCACACCCGGGGAGCGTTTCCAGCCCTTGCCCGCAATAAAATTTTGCGGGGGAGTGAGGTAATATTCATTATCGATATTGAAAATGGTT
>DATDFI010000474.1:0-2022 GCA_036522695.1 Bacteroidia bacterium
ATGGAAAAATTAAGGGCTACCGCGTGCAGATCCATTTTGGAACCGAGAAGAACAAAGCGAAGGAGATCAAATCAAAATTCCTGGCGAAATACCCTGATGTGAAAGTGTACGATATGTTTGAGCCGCCTTATTTTAAAGTGCGTGCCGGAGATTTCCGCACCAGGCTCGAAGCTTACAAATTCCTGAAAGAGATCCGTGATGAATTTCCGGGATCTTTTATTATCTCGGATGAAATTGAGCTGCCGCCTCTTTGATGAATTGCAGCTCAATTCACGAACTCCTTAGAATTTTATACTTGCGTGAGTAAATTGAGTTGCCACCTCTTTGTAAAAACCAGAATAATAAATTCTAAAATTTATCAGGCACATAACTTCTTTCATTAAACAAAAACAAAAAAGACGAAGAAGATCTTCGTCTTTTCATTTTTTACAGGGAATTTTATTGGATGATGACCCTGCGCACGGTGGATCCCTCACCGGAGATCAATTGAAGGAAGTACATACCCCTGGCCGCACCGCCCAGATCGAGATCCTTTTTAACCTCGCCATAAACATTCAGCAGCTGCTCCGTATAAACCATGCGGCCAGTTGCATCCATCACACGCAGCAAAATATCTTTAGATTCATTAAGCTGCAAGCCAAGCGTGAAGCTTCCGTTATTAGGGTTGGGATAAACGCTTGACCCGAAATAATTATCCACCTCGCCTATGCCGATGTTGGTCACCGTGTATTGTGCCGATGCCGTGGTGCAACCCTGGCTGTTGCTCACCACTACCCAATACGTTCCGTTTTGCGTTACTACAAAACAGGGATTGGTCTCGCCCGGTACAGGGTTGTTGGGCAAGGTGTACCATTGGTAACTGTTGGCGTTGCTCGAGCACAAAGTATCGAAATTATACGTGAGCGTGGGCACTGCGGGATTGGGAACAACTGTTACGGTTACCGAATCCATTGCCGAACAACCAGCCGCATTCGTGACCCAAACGGTATAAGTGGTGGTAGTCACCATTCCCGCCTGGGGGTTTGGTATAAGTGCATTGCTTAACGTGCCTGCCGGGCTCCAGGAATATGAAATACCGCCACTCGCATGCAGTTGCGCCACACTGCTTAAGCAAACAGAAGTATCAGGTCCCGCATTGGCGTTGGGAAGCGGGTTGGATGTAACCGTGATAGTGCTTTGTGCCGCACAGGTATTGGTATCGGTCACCGTTAAAGTATACGTTGCGCTTGAATTGACCGTAATGCATTGGGTGGTTTGTCCGCCCGGGCTCCAGGAATAAGTATTGAAGGTTGCGCCCGAGCACAGGCTCACCGAATCACCCTGGCAGAAAGTGGTTGGTCCGCCCGCGGTAATGGCAGGGGCAGGTAAAGCATACACTGTTACACGAACCGTGTCTAGGTCAACACAACCATTGGAATTTGTTATTGCAACTACGTAATCGGTAGTGGCGGTAGGGTTGGCAACGGGGTTGGAAACCGTATTACTGCTTAAACCGGTTGAAGGCCACCAGCTGTAAGAAACGGCATTCACCGCTGTGGCGCTGAGTTGCGTGGATGAATTCAAACAAATAGAAACATCGTTACCGGCATTGGCTGTAAGCTCGCAATACTTAATCGTGATGGCATCCGTACCGTTTGCTGAAGTGTAACTTTCGCCACACACATAAATATTGTTGATGGCATCCAGCGCCATGCTGTAGGCCTTATCCACGTTATTGGTGGCGTTATACTTGGTGACCCACTGTTGTGTGCCGTTAGCCACATCGTACTTAACAGTGGTGATATCGTGATTTTGGCCGGTGGTAAAACTAAAGCCTGTTACATATATATATGTGCCCGAGTTATCCAGCTTACACGCGCGGCCCTCATCCCAGTTATTGGAAATTCCATTGTAAACGCTCGCCCACTGCTGGGTTCCTGCATTATTGTATTTAAGTGTGACCATGTCCTGGTTGGTGGTGGTGTTGATCACTTTGCCGGTAACATAACAATTGCCTGATGCATCCAGGTCCATGCCGTATGC
>DATDFI010000475.1:0-5013 GCA_036522695.1 Bacteroidia bacterium
ATAACGTGAATATACAGGAGTCCGGTTCGCCCAACGCCCTCTACCGCATCGATGGGAATGATTTCTCTGATCGTCAATCGGGAATTTACCTGAACGGGTTATTCAATGCCAACATTACCGACAATACGATCAATATTGCGAGCAATAACTCCAACGGTTCCACCTTTACTTCCGGGATCTGGAATTACAATTGCAAGAGCTGCCTGTTCAGCGGAAACAACATCAGCAGCACTAACCCGAATTCAAATAATTCGAAGTACTATGTTGTTGGAATATTCACTGACGGCAGCAATGGCAACACGTATTGCAGCAACGCTATTTCAAAAGTGGGCGAGTGTATGAAGTTCCAGCAGAATTGCCTGCCGAGCAATATTTACAGTAATAGTTTCAATGCTTCCGGCCCTTCTGCTATTAACGCGATCCTTTTGCAAACGGCCGTTGTGGGTAACATTGGCGTGTCATCGGGCACAACATGGTATGCGAGCGAAAATATTTTCGGGAATTTCTCTTTTCCGGAGGTTTATTCAGTTACATCGCCCGGGGCAACTTACTATGATATAACTTCACCTACGTTTGGAGGTTCAACTCTTTATGTGTTTGGGCTTACCTCCAAAATACCCGGTGGCCCCGTTTGCCCTTCGGCCACTTTCCGTTTGAACTCCGATAGCCTTCCTCATCATCCGCCTGTTTTCGATCCTTCGGCAAAGGATTACCTGAAGGAAGAATATTACATCGCACGTATGTATGAACAATATCGTCACATCCTTCCCGACTCGGTGATGAATGCGTGCGCAGCAGGCAATATCGGTAAGTTCTTCGTTGCGGATAGTTTGATGCAGTTGTACGTTAATTCTAAAGACCTGTCTTACCTGGCGCAGGCAAACGCGGTCAACTCTTCGGTTGTTCCGCAAAACGTGATCGAGAGCAACCAGGTCCGGCTCAACAATATCCTGCAGAGCTACCTGCTTAACGAAAGTGCAGCGATGGCTGGTTACCTGGATGACCTGAGGGTGCTGGCTCAAAAATGTCCGGCAACTGACGGTAATTGTGTTTACCAGGCCCGTGCGCTGCTGAGTGTATATGACCGCACGGAATACACGAGCGAATGCGAGCGGGGCTCTGAAATTTCCACGAATAACAACTCTTCGGTTGATGGCAACGTTCATGTTTATCCCAACCCTGCATCAAACGAAGTGTTCGTAAATGTGAGCAAAGAAGGCCTGAAAATAGAGGTGTACAATATCCTTGGAGTAAAAGTTTCATCTTATGTTCTTGCCCAGGGTGAGAATAAACTCGATGTAAGCAAATTGAGCAGCGGCACTTACTTCTTTAAAGTGATGGATTCATCCAGCCTGGTGAAGGTTGAAAAGGTGATCATCGATCACCAATAAACAGGAACATTCTTGCCGGGAGCGCGGACCATGCTCCCGGTATTTCTTTCAGACTTTAATCGCAAAAAAAATGAAAAAGATATTTTTAATGATCGTATCGGGTATTGTCCTGCATGCAAGCGGGCAAACACAGCTCAACTCCTGGTACGTTAATTCAAAGCAATATGCATTTCCAACGGTGAGTAACACCAGCTTTACAATGGTGAGCACTCAAACCTCGTCACCCGAATACAATTGCATCAGTGATAATTCGGGAAACCTCGTTTTCTACATTGCCAATGGAGGGATTTATAACAGCTCCAATACATTACTTGGAACGCTTGCCAACAGGTTTACCAAAACAGAGATCGCTGTGGTTCCAAATCCCAATCCATGTATCAATCGCTACTATATCGTTTACCCTGCAGCGATCATTAATAATAATGCCCTGGTAGACGAAATGATCTATGATGAAGTGGATATGTCCGTTCCCGGTGGTGTTTACATCGGCAGCCATACACAACTTGGTGTAGTAGGTAATGGGGATGCCAATCCCATTGCGGTGAGCCGTGTGAATGCCAATGGAGAGCGTTATTTGTATTTCATTGCAGCCGGCTTCCCCAACGTCCCTGTTTATAAAGTGACTTCAACGGGGATCAATACCACCCCGGTGGGGGATGCCTATTCAACTTTCCCGGTTACAGGCTGCGTGGAGCTTGAGCTATCTAATGCCGGGGATAAGCTTGCATTTGCATCAAGCCCAAATACGATAAGGATAGTACCGATCAATCCTCTCACCGGGCTTCCAACAACAGGGCCGATCGTAACATACACGATGGCTAATGGTAATTTTGTGGATGGCCTTGAATTCGACAATTCGGGTAACCAGCTTTTTTTTGCGAATGGAAGTAATTCGGTGAATGCCGTTTTTGGAGGACCTCTTACAGCCACCAATTATACTCCTTCATTAATAGCAGGGACCAATGGTTATGGAAAAAGCATGCTCGAAAAATCCTTCAACGGAAGTTATATCCTGTGCGGTTCTTCATCGGGAGTGAAAGGGATAGATCCTGTTACGCTTGCGGTGAGCGGACCAGTAGGAAGTGCGTTGCCATTCGCGGGCATCCCGGTGCCTTCGGGTGTTTACCTCATGCCCGACCAGGTTGATGGTGAAAACTATGCGCTGCACGTTCCTGTCGGGGCGATCAGTATTACTTCTTCGGCACCGGGCTTTACCATGTGTTCAACCGAATCATTGAACCTGAACGCCACCGCTTCCGGTGCCACAACTTTTGCCTGGTCACCGGCTGCCGGCCTCAGCAGTACGACCATTTATAATCCTACTGCTTCTCCAACCGTGACCACAACTTACACTGTTACCGCTTCAAACGGGTCTGGTTGTTCGGTGAGCCAAACGGTTACCGTTACCGTGGTGAATTGCTGTGAAAATCCGCGCGCGTCTTCTTCGCTTCAAATGTCTTTGAATAACGTTACCGTTGTTCCTATTGGAACTCCCGGAGCCGTGTCATGGATGAACGTGGCCTTCGGCAACACATATTATGGTATGATCGAACTTCCTCCCGGTGGATTTCCTACCGGTACCTATGCAGTTCATGGGAATCTTATCATAAATGTTCCAAGTACTGAAACCGTATTCAGCGGGTGCGATATAATATTTGATGATTGCAGTACGCTGGATCAAAAAACACCGGTAACTATTGATAGATGCTACCTGCATGCCTGCAAGATGTGGGAGGGCATTGCGAGTACGAATTACCTGAAGGTCACCAACTCGATCATCGAGGATGCACGGTATGGGATCGCCATCGGCATGAGCTCACATCCGGGCCTGGTAGTGGATAACTGCGTGTTCAATAAGAATTATTACGGCATCGGATTGGCTGGAGCCGCTAACTTCAACACTTCCTCTCCTAATGGTTTCAAGGTTACGGGGAACATATTCACCTGCAAGGATCTTTCTTCCGTGATCAGCTATAATGTACCGTTCACCTATATATTCACTTCTTCTCTTATTGGTCATAACAATACGGTCAAGGGGTATCTTACCACGATGCATGGAGGCTCCTGCGGTTTGAACCCGGTCAGGAGCGAAGGAGGTATGTTTATGCTCTTTTCAACTGTGAGTTCCGGAAATTTTTTCAATATCGGTAACACATCCGGAGGTACTAATTATTTCAGTTACCTGAACCAGGGTATTTATAATTCGGGCACGAAGATCTACGTGGTGAATTCAAACTTCCAGGATATCACGTTAAGCGGTGGCCCGGCCGTGGCAGGTATCGTTCACGATGGCGGTTATCCGAATACCGTGACCAACGTTGGAGATCTTAACTCCTCCGTAAAATCATGTACGTTCCAGAATTGTGAGATGGGCATTAAGGCATTCAAAGGCGGTAACATGAATATTTGCAGCAATAATTTCAATTCGGGGGTTTCGTTTGCCAGCATCAATACCGGAATAGATGTAGAGAGCTGGAACGATGCGAACGGAACGGTTAACATTTTTAAAAATAATTTTACCAGGTGCAATAATGCCGATCTGCAGGCGCTCACAAATAATGCGATCAAGCTGATCATGCAGGGGAATACCAGCGCTGGCAGTGGAACCTATAACGTGAGAATAGTTGAATCCAGCCCGAGCAGCGCCTTGTACCGGGTTGATGGCAATGGTTTTTCAGGCAAGCAATTGCCAATTTATCTTAATGGGGTGATCAACGGGAACATTACAGACAACACTGTTGACATTGCCAATAATACATCGAACTCGGTTTTCGACATAGGCATATCAAATTACAATTGTAAGAATTGTCTTTTTAGCGGGAATACCATTAGCAGCGTTAATCCTAATAGTAACAATACGACCTGGAATGCCGGTGGATTTTTAACCGTGAGCAGTAATGGTAATACGTATTGTAGTAACAACATCTCTCATGTAGGGATATGTATGGGCTTCCAGTTTAATTGCATTGGCAGCAATATTTATGGTAATGTTTTAAATCTTGGAGCCCCACAGGCAATTCATGGTATCGTACTCGATAATTCAGCCACGGTGGGACCCATTGGTGTGCTTTCAGGGCCCACCTGGTACTCGAGCGAAAATGTTTTCGGGAACTTCAGCGGCCAGCAGGTATTTACGCAGGGAGGCTCTGCAGGTTCCACATATTATTATTCAAATTCCTCTCCCGTTCCCACAACCGGAGGTGTAAATGCTTACATCGTTGTGGGAACTTCCCAGATACCCGGAGGCCCCGTTTGCCCTTCGGCCACTTTCCGCGCAGACCCCGGTAATCTTCCGCATTACCCTTCGGTTTATGATCCTTCATCAAAGAATTACCTGAAGGAGGAATATTACCTCGCGAGCATGTTCGAGCAGTACCGCCACATCCTTCCCGACTCGGTGATGAACGCATGCGCAGCAGGCAACATCGGTAAATTTTTCGATACGGATAGTTTGATGCAGTTATATGTTAACTCGAGGAGCCTCGCTTACCTGGCGCAGGCAAATGCGATCAACTCTTCTGTTGTTCCGCAAAATGTGATCGAGAGTAACCAGGTACAGTTCAATACCATTCTTCAGTCCTTCCTGCTCAATGATAGCACAGCGATGGCGGGTTACCTGGAT
>DATDFI010000476.1:0-15350 GCA_036522695.1 Bacteroidia bacterium
CAACGGCTGCCGGCCTCCTAAATGTGATGTATACAAACCGCTCAGTATTGTGGCTTCCAGGTGAAAAAAGCTGCTTACATATTATTCTCGTCAGCATGCGTAGCGATCCTCGCCTCAGGATTTGTATTTACAAAACAGCCGGGTGGGGATAAATGCGAGCTGCTGGTTGCCGTGCACGATCAGCAAGCTGCCACCACAAAGCTCCAGCACCTCATGGGCTTTCATTTTGCTTCGGGAAATTTTAATGGAGGAGAAAAGATCGTTTCCGTAAAAACGCAAAAGGCTGACGATAAAAATCCCAACGCTTCTTACATACGTTTCGATCTTGGGTACAATTACGTTTATAAGAACCAGTACGTGATCACCGGCATAGGCAACATCATCGATGCAAAGAACAAGAAGGTGCTGCTCGATCAAAAGGACCAGTTTGTGAAAGCCAGTGGCGACAGCGTGATCTATTACATCAATGATATTTTCCGCGGCAAATTCTACAAGATCTACAACCTGCAAACACAGAGCTACAGCCAGGTGAATAATTTGCTGTATAAAGCCCTTCCCGGAAAGGATGTTGAAGTGGATTATTCCTCGCGTCTTTTCAAAATATGGTTGTATCCACCCAATGCGCCAAAAATTCTTTTAGTGAAAGATGCAGGTTATGGGGAGGATATGTCGGCACGCAAGGATAAGGATGTAAAGGTGCCGGTGTATTGGCTTGACGATAATAATTTCATTTACCCGAATTATTCTCAGCAGCAAAATTTTTGTACGATCTATCGCGTGAACGTAGATAAAAGCATGGAGGCGATCGGAACCATCAGCGATATCCCTTCCATTTCCAATAATTCTTACTTCTATAAGAATGGGAACGGTGACCTGGTGTATTCCTGCGGCAAGGGGACTTATGTTGTGGATGTAAAGAAGAAAAAGGTTTCGCAGGAACCTTTCGAGCAATTGGGGAATGGTTTTTCCGTTTCAACGGATGAGGACCCTGCGAAAGGACGGATCATCCGTTACAAGGATTATGAGATCGGGAAATATTTTTGCGATATCAAAAACATCAAGGCTTACGGCAGCATGATCGCGTTGAATTACGATATGATGGTGAACGGGGAGCGTTACCCGCAGGGAGTCACCTACTGGAGTGCCGGCACGCAAAAGTGGAAGGAGCTGCCGATCGATGGTGATGTGGCGAGCGTGGTGGGATTTATAGAGGAATGATACCGGGGTTTAATTTTGTACAAACGAAGAGACGCAACATGTTGCGCCTCGTTTTTGAAAAAACAACATGATAAAAGTAGGAATCACACAAGGCGATATAAACGGCATTGGATGGGAGGTGATCATCAAAACATTTGCGGATCCAACCATGCTGGAATTATGTACGCCTGTTATTTTCGGATCGAATAAGACCTGTTCGTACCACCGCAAAACATTGAGCGGGGTGGATGATTTTAATTTCACCATCATTCGCGATGCGGAGCAGGCACAGCATAAAAAAGTGAACCTGGTGAATATTTACGAGGAAGAAGTGGCTGTTGAATTGGGAAAGCCTACGCAGGCGGGCGGTACCTATGCTCTCAAATCACTCGAAGCCGCCTGCGATGCCATACAGCACGGCAAGCTGGATGTGTTGGTCACTGCACCTATCAATAAACACAACATCCAATCCGATCTTTTCAAATTTCCCGGTCACACCGAATATTTGCAGATGCGTTTCGGGCAGAACGATTCATTGATGTTCATGTGCTCGGATAATTTGCGCGTGGGAGTGGTCAGCGGTCATGTACCGTTGGCGAATGTTGCAGCCAACATCACCATCGAAAAAATAATCAGCAAGCTGCGCATCATGAATCAATCCCTTCAGCGCGATTTTGGCATCCGCAAACCGAAGATCGCTGTGTTGGGTTTGAACCCGCATGCAGGCGATAACGGTACCATTGGCGCAGAAGAGCAAAGTATCATCATCCCCGCCATCAATAAGCTCAAAGAAGAAAACACCCTGGTGTACGGCCCTTATTCAGCCGATGGATTTTTTGGCAGCAATACGTATTCAAAATTCGATGCGGTGCTGGGCATGTACCACGACCAGGGCCTTGTTCCTTTCAAATCGCTTTCATTCAACGAAGGGGTGAATTATACGGCCGGGCTCAGCATCATCCGCACTTCACCCGATCACGGCACTGCATACGATATCGCTGGTCAAAATAAAGCCAACGAAAATTCATTCCGCAAAGCCGTTTATATGGCGCTCGATATTTACCGCAAGCGCAGTGAGTTTGATGAGATCACGGCCGATCCGCTGAAGAGTACACCCATGAAGAAGGAGCGAGGGTAGCGGCAAAAGCCTTTTTCCTTCAAAATCCTCCAAAACCTCCCGTTTTCATCGCTTTTTGGGCCAAATTCGCCTAAAAACCCCCGTTTTTTATATTTTTTTGGGCTTGCATATATGCCTAATGTTTTTACCTTTGTCGCCCTCTTAGTGTAGGGGATAATATATAAGGAAAGGGTTCTTTAATGAAAAAGGAGAATAACCATCCGCTGGGACGGGAATTTGTGATCCCTTTTGGCGGGCTCAGTTTAGGCGTTCATCATTACGATTTTGATATAAACGACAGGTTCTTTTCATTTTTTGAGGGTTCGGAGCTGGATAATGGGAAATTAAAGGTCGATCTTGAGTTGACCAAGCAGTCCACCATGCTCATCCTCAAGTTCCATATCCAGGGCACTACCAATGTTCCTTGTGATCGTTGTTCGGATATGTTCGATATGGAAGTAAGTGGCGACCATCGACTGATCGTGAAACTGGGTGATGAGGATTTCGGGGACAATGACGAGATCGTTTCCATCCCGCTCACTGAAAATGAGATAGAAGTGTCGGGATACATCTATGAATTCATCATCCTTTCGCTGCCGCAGCGCAGGGTGCACCCCGAGGTAAAGGGCAAGAGCACGTGCAACAAGCAAATGCTCAAAAAGCTCAAGGAGATCGCGGTGAAAGAAAAAGAGGAAAAGAAGACAGATCCCCGTTGGGACAAACTCAAGGATCTGAAATTTAAAAACTAGTAAACAAGTAAGTAAATCAGTATCCCGTATTGACCCGGGAAATAAAAACAACCGACCATGCCAAATCCTAAGCGAAGACATTCCAAGGCAAGAAGCCGTAAGAGAAGGACCCACTATAAAGCAACAGCTCCCACGCTGGGCTCCTGTTCTAATTGCGGGGCTCCTGTGCTGCTGCACCGTGTGTGTGGCGAATGCGGTTACTACCGCGGCAAGCAGGCCATAGAAAAATCGGCAGAAGCTTAATTCAAAAGAAGGATCATGCAGGGAAATATGAAAAGCGAAAAGGCAAAATTCATGTTTCCCCGTCCCTCTTTTTTATCTCTCCAATCTTCATGTGACCTATGAAGATAGCCATCGACATCATGGGAGGTGATTTTGCACCTGCGGCAACCGTTGCGGGGGCAGTGCTTGCGCAGAAGGAACTGCCTGCAGGCATTAAGATCGTGATGATAGGCGACAGCGCGCAGATCAAAAGTGAGCTGGAAAGATCAAAAGTATCTTCTTCGGATTTCGAGATCATTCACGCGCCCGATGTGATTGGGATGGGCGAACATCCCACCCGCGCCTTTTCCCAAAAAACAAATTCTTCCATTTATACCGGCTTTAAACTTTTAAAGGAAGGTAAGATACAGGCGTTCGCCAGCGCAGGCAACAGCGGGGCCATGATGGTGGGTGCCATGTATACCATCAAAACCATCCCGGGTGTGATACGTCCCAGTATTTCCACCATCATGCCGCGCGAGGCCGGTGGCGTGGGGCTCATCCTTGATGTGGGCATCAATGCCGATTGCAAACCCGATGTGCTGTACCAGTTCGGTGTGCTGGGTTCGCTTTACGCTGAGCATGTTTACAAAATAAAAACACCCAAAGTAGGACTGCTCAATATAGGTGAGGAAGCAGAGAAGGGGAACCTGGTAACGCAGGCGGCATACAACCTGATGAAAGAGACCAAAGAATTCAATTTCATCGGTAACGTGGAAGGCCGCGATATTTTAAGTGACAAAGCCGATGTGATCGTGTGCGAAGGATTTACAGGGAACGTGATCTTGAAATCGGCCGAAGCATTTTACACCATCATGCGCAAGCGTAAATTGCTCGATGATTATTTCGGCAGATTCAACTATGAGAATTACGGGGGAACTCCCGTTTTGGGTGTGAACGGATCGGTGATCATCGGTCACGGCATTTCCAATGATATAGCGATCAAGAATATGCTGCTGCTTGCAAAAGATGTGGCAGAAGCCGATCTTGCCGGCAAAATAAAAACGGTATTCAACAGCTAATGACAAAGATAAGAGCAGCGATCACAGCGGTGGGCGGTTACGTGCCCGAGTACGTTCTTTCCAACAAAGAGCTGGAAAAGATGGTGGAGACCACCGATGAATGGATACAAACACGCACCGGCATCAAGGAGCGCAGGATCCTTAAAGGTGAAGGGAAAGGGGTGTCGGAAATGTGCGTGGAGGCCGTGAATGATCTTTTGAAAAAGCGCGGCATCACAGCCGAAGACCTCGACATGGTGATCGTGGGAACGATCACCGGTGATTTTGTTTTCCCATCGAGTTCCAATATTATTTGTGATAAGATAGGCGCAAAGAATGCCTGGGGCTTCGATCTTTCCGCTGCCTGCTCCGGTTTTTTGTATGCATTGGCCACCGGCTCGCAATTCATTGAGACCGGGCGGTATAAAAAAGTGTTAGTGGTGGGTGCCGATAAAATGTCGAGCATCATCGATTACACCGATCGCGCCACCTGTATCATTTTCGGTGACGGAGCAGGAGCGGTATTGCTCGAGCCCAATGAAGAAGGCTTCGGCATTCAGGATTTTGTGCTGAAGGCCGATGGTGCCGGAAGGAATTATCTTTTCCAGAAAGCGGGCGGGTCCATGTATCCTCCTACGCGCGAAACCGTTGATAAACGAGAACATTTTGTTTACCAGGAAGGACAGGCCGTTTTCAAACATGCAGTGAAAGGAATGGCCGATGTTTCTGCAGAGATCCTCGAACGCAACAATCTTACCGGAAGCGATATCGCGTGGCTGGTCCCGCACCAGGCCAACAAACGCATCATTGATGCTACAGCGGATAGGATGAAGCTAAGCCCGGAAAAAGTGATGATGAACATCGAGCGTTATGGAAATACCACTGCCGGAACTTTGCCTTTGCTGCTTTGGGATTATGAAAAGAAATTAAAGAAAGGAGATAAACTTATTTTATCGGCCTTCGGTGGAGGATTCACCTGGGGAGCGATCTATTTAACCTGGGCTTATGATCCGAAGTAATGTGAATAATGATTGAAGGAACCCGTCACCCCTGAGCGGCCTGTGGTAAGCTTGACGAACCATAGTCGAAGGGTGGGCGTATGACCCGAAATAATTTCCAGTACGCAGTCCATCTGACAATTTTAATTTAAAAACACAAAAAAAATGAAATGACCGCTTCAAAAAAACTCAGAATAATAAAAGCGGTTATTCCATTTCACAACTAAATCTAAAACAAAAGCAAATGAAACTTAACGAGATCCAGGACCTGATCAAGTTTGTAGCCAAGAGTGGAGTGAGTGAGGTAGAGCTGCAGGACAAAGATTTCAAGATCATCATCAAGACCGGTGCCGGTAAAAAGCAAACCGAGACCATTATGGTGCAGGCGCCCGTGGTGGCCACTCCTGTTGCGCCCGTGGTGCAGCAGCCTGCTGTGCAAAGCGCGCCCGTAACGGAGACCAAGGTTCCCGAGAAAAAAGCGGCACCTTCAGGTGATGAATCAAAATATATCACTATCAAATCACCGATGATAGGAACATTCTATCGCCAGCCCGGCCCCGATAAACCCGTATTCGCCAATGTAGGTGACGAGATCAAGCCCGGCAAGGTGATCTGCATCATCGAGGCGATGAAGCTTTTCAACGAGATAGAGAGTGAAGTGTCCGGCCGCATTGTAAAAATGCTGGTGGATGATGCCACACCGGTGGAATATGATCAGCCTTTATTTTTAGTTGAGCCAATCTAACGCCAACGAATTGCGAAAAAGGCGCGAATCTACGAAATGCGGATCCCGCAATTAGCCTGTTTGGACCGATTCGTATTTCGTCAAATTCGCAGCGAAACAATTCGTAATTCGTTGGGATGCTAAAAGGAAAAAAATGTTCAAGAAAATATTAATAGCCAATAGGGGAGAAATAGCTCTGCGCATCATTCGCACCTGCCGCGAGATGGGCATTAAAACAGTAGCAGTGTATTCCACGGCCGATAAAGATTCCCTGCACGTGAAATTCGCTGATGAAGCGGTGTGCATTGGTCCTCCTCCCAGCAAGGATTCGTACCTCAACATTCCCAACATTATTTCGGCAGCTGAGATCACCAATGCCGATGCGATACATCCCGGCTACGGTTTCCTCTCCGAGAATTCGAAGTTCTCGCGCATTTGTTCGGAACACAAAGTGAAATTCATTGGGGCAACTCCCGAGCAGATCGATGCGATGGGTGATAAATCCAATGCCAAGGACACAATGAAAAAGGCGGGTGTGCCCTGTGTGCCGGGATCGGAAGGGTTGATCACCGACATCGAGCAGGCGAAAAAGGATGCTTCGGATATCGGCTATCCCGTGATCATCAAAGCCACTGCGGGTGGGGGAGGTCGTGGCATGCGCATCATCTGGAAAGAAGAAGACCTTCAGCATAATTTTGAATCGGCAAGTAAAGAAGCCGAGGCGGCATTCGGCAATGGCGCCATGTACATGGAAAAATACATCGAAGAGCCCCGCCACATCGAGATACAGATCGCGGGCGACCAATACGGCAAGGCCTGTCACCTGAGCGAGCGTGATTGTTCCATTCAAAGACGTCACCAGAAATTAGTGGAGGAAACGCCCTCGCCTTTCATGATCCCGGAGCTGCGCGATAAAATGGGTGAGGCCGCCATTAAGGCTGCATTGGCGGTGAGTTATGAAGGTGTGGGGACGGTGGAATTCCTCGTAGACAAGCACCGTAATTTTTATTTCATGGAAATGAATACGCGTATCCAGGTGGAGCATCCCATCACCGAAGAGGTGATCGACTACGACCTGATACGCGAACAAATATTGATCGCTGCAGGCGTGCCTATCTCCGGGAAGAATTATTATCCCCAGCTCCATGCCATCGAGTGCCGCATCAACGCGGAAGATCCTTTCAATAATTTCCGTCCTTCACCCGGTAAGATCACCGTATTGCATACCCCGGGCGGGCATGGCGTGCGCGTGGATTCGCATATTTACGCAGGTTATGTAATTCCTCCCAACTATGATTCCATGGTGGCGAAGCTCATCACTATGGCGCAAACGCGCGAAGAGGCCATTTGTAAAATGAGCCGTGCGCTGAGCGAGTTCGTGATAGAAGGTGTGAAAACCACCATTCCTTTCCACCAGCGTTTGATGAAGAACGAGGATTTCATGAAAGGGAATTATACCACTAAGTTTTTGGAGAGTTTTGATCTGACGGAATAGAAATGGAGCAGATTAGGCTAAAAGCCTGTGCGATCACTCGTGCAGGCTTTCCCGTTTTATTTCTTTTCCATCCTTGCTAATTGTTTTCTCTTTCCCCTTCTCCTTTACATCCGCTTTTCCATTCTTGAATTCGGCAGGCTCATCAAAACGGGGCGCTATCACGGTATCGCCTTTCATATTGATAAAGCCCCACTTTCCACCGCTGAGTGAAGTTCCTTCTTCACCACGCGACATTTTAAACCCGCTTCCAAAGCAGGCCAGGTCTTCGTGAAAAGGCGTTACAAAATCATATTTAGCAGGGAGTACGATGCTGTCCAGGTTCGCGAACCCCATTTTATTGTTTTCGGTATAGCGAAAAACTCCTTCCGAAAAATAATCGGGACCGTTATCGAAAATAAAAGGCGTGAATAATTTTTTCCCGGTATGGTCGATGGCGATCACACCTTCCACGCTGTCGGCCACCAGGGCCATACGGTGATCAAAAGTATCAGTGAAAACTTCCATATATTTTGGAGCGAGTATTTCTTTTCCTTTTGCGTCCTTGTAACCGTAGCGGCCATCTTTTTCAAATGCGAAAAGCGTTTGGGTTTGCGAGGGATCCTTTGCAGTGATTTCTTTTTTGTCGCTGACGGGTGAGCTGCAGGCGAAAAGGAAAAGCGGGAGTAGTAAAGGGAAATATTTCATGGATAAAATTTACATATAACGTGCCAGGTCATTCTCGAGCCGGTCGAGCACATGGTGTTTGAAAACAAAGTCCTGGGCCAGCTTTTCCGCTTTCGTTAAAAGATCTTTTTCTTTGAGCCTCTTGTGCCCGCTCAGCTCATGCGCTTTTCTCTCCGCTGCTTTGCCCTTGGCCATGCCCGTCCGCTCCAGGGCTTCTTTCAATGCATGGATGGCGAGACCGGTATCTTTAATTCGTCCCAGCTCTGCTATCATCCAGCTCAGCGCATAAAAATGATTCGCATTGTATTTGATGGGAGCAATTCCTTTTTTCTTAGGCGGAAGTTTATTGAAAGGGGAATTCACCACATCGGGCGTGACATATTTTTTAAGTGAAGAAGGGATATTTTTTTGCGGCTCCAGCTGGATCAATCCGTCAAGCGATGCCGGGTAGATACTGAGCCAGCGCAACTTCCTTCTCAGCTCATGCACTCCTTTTTCAATATCAAAGAAGCCCAATTTGCCGGATTGCAGGTCGTCCTTGATCTTCTGTATCTCCGCGATCATGCAGCCGGCCAGTGCGGGGGTATCTTCTTCGGCACTCAGCCAATCCATTTTCTTTAGTTCTTTACGGATCTTCCCAATGCGTTTTTGTTTTTTACCCGACCATTTTTCCTGCTTCAGCATTTTATTCATCACCAGGCAGGCGGTATCGCGGTTCTTTTCGAAATGGAGAAGCAAAGCCTCCGGGAATTTTTTTTGTGCGCTGAACGCTTTATAAAAAGCATCGTAGTAATCGATCGCACCCAGCATATCCTCGGGCAGTTTGAAGATATCGTACAGCTTTGAAAAATGTTTTTTATTGTGAATGTTGCGGTACAATCTCGCCAGCGATTCCAGCATGAATAATGGTGTGCGGGCGCCCGTACTATAAAGTGCAAGCGAGATATTCTTTTCCTTTCTTGCATTGGCGATCTGCGCGGAAAGAGTATCGAGTTGTTTTTCGAAACGCTGGAGGCCTGGAGGTTTTTTCATAAGTGCTTCCAATTTAGATTTTTTTTAAAAAAGTGCCTAATCGTGCAACCTTTCGCCTCGGTTAGTGTCTACCACTAAGTAGTGGTAACTAATGAGTGGTGAATAGCAATTAATCAAAGGTGAATTAAAATATGTAAAATCAAACTTTTAGACTAGGATAAAAAACCCCGATGTTCGAGCATCGGGGTATACAAATTAAAAGGGTCCTGTTGCAAGGTTTTTTAAGAGGGTTTGTCAACCCAGTCTTCCCCTTTTTTGTGGCGGCTAAAGTAAGCTTTTTTTCGGAAGTGCAAGTTAGAGTATGAGTTGGTAAAAGTGTTGATCCAAAGCCCCAAATTCAGCACATTAATTCGAAATTAAAATGAAAAATAGAAAGAGAATATTAAAGTCGGAAAAATATCTCGCAGGGCTGTTAGCTCCCGATACCCACTTTTACATAGGAATTCCGTTTGAGGAATACCACAAGAATGAAGGAGTAATAAAATATAACCTTCCGTCAACGTTTAATAAAGATGCAAATTTCAACATACCTGCTAAGGGATCCATTTCGAAGGCAAACATCAAAGGTAAGATGGTGAGAAAGCAGCCTGAGGAAAAAACAACTCGTAGGGTAGAGATTAAGTATACTAGGAGCGATGGCGCATTTATACATTACTTCAGAGACTTTCATGTGTATGTAAAAGTCCTTCAACACCAGTATAACATTGCTTTGACGTTCATGGAGGATGAACAAGGTAACGGTTTTGTGGTTTCTCCTGCTCTCACTTTTGATAATCATGCCTTGAGTAACATGAAAAATACTCACGTGATTAATCTCTTCCTCGAGGTGTTCGGGACATATCAGGTACTAACAGAGGATCTCGGGCTAGCTGAAGTAGCCTTTAATAAGGAATATGATTTTCCCCTTCTTCCGCCAGGAGAATTCGATGATCATGCAATTAGTGCAGTAATGGAAGATGCTGGTCGTTATGTAACCAATGAACACGAAAGGTCAGCCTTACATGGAAGATTAAAGACAATTCAGGAATACAAACCTGAGCTTGTTGGAAGAGGCCCTGACGGTTTTAATGGCTACATCGTATTTGGGTTTAAAGAAAAGGGAGTTGTCCTTCTTGAATCGATACATTTTGGAAACGCAACATACGTGTTCGCTTATGAAACGTACGAAGGATTGATAGGTAGGAACAAGCAAGATATATTAAGGAATAAGCTTGCGAAAAGGAGGTTCTTCCACAAGAAAAATTGGGAAAAGAGAATGCGAAAATTCTTGTTGTAAAATGAAGGCCCCGGACTACCGGGGCTTTTTTATCTTTAGGCACTTGAATTCATTAATCTACCTCGACCACAACGCCACCACACCGGTCGACCCGCGTGTGCTGGAAACCATGCTTCCTTATTTCACGGAGAGATTCGGGAATGCATCGAGTAAGACGCATGCTTATGGCTGGATCGCAGAAGAGGTGGTAAAGGATGCGCGTAAACAGGTGGCGCAACTTATTGGTGCAGAAGAGTCGGAGGTCATTTTTACCTCCGGGGCAACAGAAGCCATTAACCTTGCCATCAAGGGGGTTTTTGAGGCATATGCAACAAAGGGAAATCATATTGTCACTGTTCAAACGGAGCACAAAGCGGTATTGGATGTTTGCAAAGCATTAGAGAAAAAAGGCGCAGCGATTACTTACCTGCCCGTAAACCACGAAGGCCTCATCGATACCGAAGAGCTGGAGAAAAGTGTTACCGATAAAACGATCCTCGTTTGCGTGATGCTCGCCAATAACGAAACGGGTGTGCAGCAACAAGTAAGCGAGATCGTCAGCATTGTTCACGGGAAGAGCAGCATCTTTATGAGCGATGCAACGCAGGCTGTTGGAAAAATACGAACGGATGTGAACGAGCTCGGGATCGACCTGCTTTGCATGAGCGCGCATAAATTTTATGGACCAAAGGGAGTGGGCGCGCTTTATATGAGGAGGAAGAATCCGCGCGTAAGCTTACTGGCGCAAATGCATGGTGGGGGACATGAAAAAGGGTTGCGTTCGGGAACATTGAATGTGCCGGGCATTGTGGGCTTGGGGAAAGCCTGTGAGATCGCAATGAAGGAAATGTGGGATAACGGAGAGAAGCTCTCAAAACTTCGCACTTTCCTCGAGCAGCATTTACTAGATCTCGGGGGCGTTTACATCAACGGCAGTACACGTTATCGTATGCCGCATGTGAGCAATCTCTCTTTTACAGGAATAAAAGCCGATGAACTCATTTCTAAAATTCCTTCGATCGCTATCGCTACAGGCTCCGCCTGCACCAGCGCCATTCCCGAACCTTCACATGTATTAAAAGCAATGGGATTAAAAGATGAAATGGCTTACGGCTCTGTGCGTTTCTCGCTTGGGAAAAGCAACACCATGGAGGAGATGAAGGAGGTTTTGGAGAAAATTGGCGCGGCAGTGAAAGAACTGCGTGCTTAACGTTAACATCTGCGAATTACGTTCTTAAACTCCGTCAAGCTGCGCTCAGGTGCAAGCCGGGTTTGCAGCTATCATCCGCAGGTTCGTACCGTCATCCCGAGCCTGTCGAGGGACGTAATCCGTAGCGTTATTGCTTCCTATACACCGTAAAATCATTGTAATTATTCTCTCTTCTCACTGTTGGCACCTGCGCGCCATGCGTTAGCTCGGAAACATGCGAGATGACATAATTCTTCAATTCGGAAATGGAAATGCTTTTATCCTTGTCAGTATCTGCATCACCGTTCTTCATCCCTTTAATGATACAGTAGGTGAATACCCCATTGTTCCATTCATTCGATTCGAGCGCGAATTCAGCGCCAGCTGCTGCTGAGATCACCACCGCGCCCGAACCCTTCGATACATCGCTGAACAAAGCCTGCATGTAAGCGAATGAATTTTTCAATCCCGCTTTGGGCTTTACATTTATCCCACCCGATTTTGTCATCACCACCTGGTTGTTCTTTTCATTGGTGATCTCGAGATCTTCCTTATCCACTTCGCCCGAATGGCAGGCATCGATAAGCACCAGGCGATTGCGCGACTTGCATTGGTCCAGCATTTTTTCGATCTCGTCATAAGGCATCCCTCTTCCGGCAGGCGATTCGAATACCACATCCGTTGTAGCGAGGTAGTAATCCATCTTCTCATCCAACAAACCGTGACAGGAGAAATAGATGACCACATGATCGTCAACTTTTGCATCGGCAAACATTTTTCCTTTTGCAATGATATTTTCTTTTGTAGCGGCCGTATCCTGGATCTTATTCACGATCACTTTATTGTAATTACCCGATGCACTCATCGCATTCACAAAATCGTTCATGTCCTTAGAGGAATATTTGAGGTTGTATTTGCTGTCCGTGTATTTCGCCACACCCACAGCCAGTATGTACAGGTCGGGCTTCATCACCGGCTTTTTGCATTCTATCTCGAATGATTCCTTCAGGCTCTCGAGGCCTTTCTCATTCACGGCAAAGACCTGCACCAGGTTTTTCCCCGCTCCTAATTCGAAGGAGACTTCCTGTTCGAATGTTTTTGTCTTTTTATTTTTCAGGTCCATCCCGTTCACCCCGTATACCGGAACTTCATTCACATAGACCTGCAGGCGATCGAGGGTGTATGTTTTATCGCTCGCTTTGATTTTAAGTTTCATCATAGCATCGGCTGTTGATGAGGGAAGCAGGAGTTTATCCGGCAATTCCACATCGGGCAATTCAAGTGTGCCGCTTAACATTTCCTCCGTAAAGCCCGCCCGCTTGATGCGTTTGGTCCAGGCGAGCTTATACATCAGCGTCAGTGACCTGGGCGCGCCTAATTTTTCCATCACCAGGTCCGGCCTGTTGTATTGAATGTCGAATTGCTCGAACGTATACAGTTTATTGTGCAGGCGAAAACAGATCCCATCGTAATTGCCCTTCGAACTTTTATAATAATTATCGGGCGAGAAAATAATATAATCCAGGTCGTTCATGCCGATAAAGGTTCCGCTCTGTTTACATTCATCCAGGTTCCAGGCGCGTATCATGCCGTCATCGCTGCCGCTGTAAACGGTTTTTCCATCATGGCCGAAATAAACCTGGTTCACATTGCCGTACATTCCTTCAAGGCGGCAACTCAATTGCTTTGTTGACCAATCAGCCACCAGCACCTGGAAATCGGTGGAATCATATAAACCACCTGTGCCCAACACGAGTTTACTCCCGTCATCGCTGAAGTCACCGGAGTAGCACCAGCCTTTAAATGGCAGGCGGAAGGATGACTTCATTGTGCCGGTCAGGTAGTCATATTCAATAATGTCGCTTCGATTTTTAAAATTATCCATGTCCGCATCATCCAGTTTGGAAACAAGGATGGAAGTTTTTCCCGGCACCTGGCACAATACATGGTGCTCGGATGTTGGAACATCCACTTGTGTTATTTTTTTGCCCGAGGCGATGTTCCAGGTGGAGAATCCGTGCGCGTTATCATAGATGATCACATGCTTTTTATCATTTGCTACCTGCAGGAAATTAGCTGACCCGATCACACCGGTGTGAATAGTGGTCCTGAGTTTTTTTAATTCGATATCATAAATATCGATCACCGATTCGGGTTTGCCGGGCGTGCTCATATCAACGCGCCCGACCGCGAGTATTTTCCCATCACCGCTTAGCGATAGATAATTCGCGGTACCTGACTCCACCGAAAAAAGTTCAACGTTATTCACGAGGTCGGTTACGATGAGTTTGTTCTTTATCCGGATCACGATCGTGTCTGCGCCCTCACTCGCTGAGCAGAACATGAGCGCCTGCGCACTCGCTTCAACAGAACCATCTTTCAGGTTCCAGAGTTTATAACCAAATACAGGATTCAAATTGGTGTTGATGAGATAAGGTTTGGAGCGGGAAGTGTAAAGGCTCTCGATCCGCCTCGTCATACCTTTCAATTCGCCCGATGTTTTTCCAGACGCATCCCACAACATCACGCTTTGAATGTTACGCTGGATCTCACCGGGAGTGCCGGTAATGTAATTGAGCGTGGTGGCAACGCTCTTGCCATCGGGGCTCACGTCAATGGCATTCATGAAAATGCCGAGCATATAAGCTTTTGTATAGTCGATGGGCTTTCCCATGTTCCTGAATTGTGTCCATTCCGTTTTAAGTGTGCCTGTTGCAACATTGAATACACGGACCCCGCAATCATAGCCGCACACATACAGTAAACTTCCGTCAGGGCTGAAGCAAATGCTTTTTGTCATGTTATTATTTACGATCCCTTTCAGCGCGACCTTCTTCAGCACTGTACCGCTTTCAATATTAATGAGCGCGATGTCGTTGGTCACGTCCGCATAAGCGGCCAGCATTTTTGTAGCGGGACATGAAGCATAGCGGAAGATATTTGGCGGAACATCCTTTACCAGCTTCAGTGTTTTGCCCGATGAAAGATCGATCACATCCATCATCACTCCATCTTCTCCGTCCCCGTTATCATGCTCGTCAAACAGCAGGTTGAGTTTGGGGTCCACATACAGATGTGAGCTGCTTGTTTTAACGATCTTTATCTCCTCCCCTGTATTGATATTCACGGAAATGATGCTGTCGTTATCGCCATTAAGAACGACCCGCCTGCCATCGGCCGTGAAGCCGAAGTCGGTATCCTGATCGTCCACATTTATCCTGCGCAGTAATTTCCCTTCGGGAAAGCTCCATACGATGAGTTTCCTCCGGTCGGCACTTGCTATCATTTTTCCGTCAGGACTGAATTTCGCCTGCACCACGGCATCCGTGTGCCCGTACAGTGTGCGGAATTCCTGTTGCAGCGAGCGGCTCCAGATCTTCACGGCTTTATCGTCACCGGCTGTGAGGATGAAATCACCAGCGGGGTGGAAGTTCACCGCATTGATAGTGGCGATATGCCCGGTGGTGACCACCAGCTCGGGCTTGTCCTGTGCGTTCAAAAAAAATGGCCGCAGCAAAATGCTGGCGGCCATCGCGAAGAATATTTTTTTCATATAAGGGACCAGGTGTTCATCATTTGATATACAAAACCCAGCCCATTACATTATCGTTCTTATCGGTGATAAAGATGATGGGTGTTTTCTGATAGATATAGAAATTACGGCTGGTG
>DATDFI010000477.1:0-3376 GCA_036522695.1 Bacteroidia bacterium
TCGTTACGGTGATGGGTCACGTTGACCATGGTAAAACATCCTTGCTCGACTACATTCGCAAAACCAACGTGATCGCGGGTGAGGCCGGTGGGATCACGCAGCACATAGGTGCTTATAACGTAAAACTGGAGAATGGGAAAACGATCACCTTCCTCGATACTCCCGGTCACGAAGCGTTCACCGCTATGCGTGCACGCGGTGCGCAGGTAACGGATGTGGCCATCATCGTGGTGGCTGCTGACGACAGCGTGATGCCGCAAACGGTGGAAGCCATCAACCACGCGCAGGCCGCGGGTGTGCCCATGGTTTTTGCGATCAATAAAATAGATAAACCGGGAGCGAATCCCGATAAGATACGCGAAGCACTCGCGCAGATGAACATTCTCGTGGAAGAGTGGGGCGGAAAATACCAGTGCCAGGAAGTATCTGCAAAAAAAGGATTGAACATCGAACAGCTTTTGGAAAAAGTGCTGCTCGAAGCCGAGTTCAAAGAACTTAAAGCAAACCCTGATAAGAACGCGACCGGTACTATCATCGAATCAACGCTCGACAAGGGCCGCGGTTATGTAGCTACCATCCTCGTGAAAGCAGGAACCCTGCACGTGGGCGATTATGTACTCGCAGGTTGTTACAGCGGCAAAGTGAAAGCATTGTTCAACGAGCGCGGGCTGGCCATGGAACAGGCGGGCCCTGCCATGCCTGCCGTAATGCTTGGCCTGAACGGGGCACCGCAAGCGGGTGATAAATTCAACGTGATGGAAGATGAACGCGAAGCAAAAGAAATTGCGAACAAACGTTTGCAGTTGCAGCGCGAGCAGGGCATCCGCACGCAGAAACACATTACACTCGATGAGATCGGAAGACGTTTGGCCATCGGTGATTTCAAAGAACTGAACATTATCGTGAAAGGTGACGTGGACGGGTCCATTGAAGCATTGACGGATTCATTGCAAAAACTTTCAACGGAAAAAGTGCAGGTGAACATCATCCACAAATCAGTGGGTGCCATCACCGAATCGGATGTGTTGCTGGCATCGGCATCCAACGCCATTATCGTAGGCTTCCAGGTCCGCCCTTCGGTAGGCGCGCGCAAACTCGCGGAGACCGAACAGATCGACATTCGTCTCTACTCCATCATTTACGATGCGATCAACGAGGTGAAGGCTGCGATGGAAGGCATGCTTGCTCCCGAATTCGTGGAGAAGATCACCTGCAACATCGAGATACGCGAAGTGTTCAAGATCACAAAAGTGGGAACTGTGGCCGGTTGCATGGTGCTTGACGGAAAGATCACACGCAACACGAAAGTGCGCGTGATACGCGATGGCATCGTGGTATACACGGGCGAGCTCGGCTCACTCAAGCGCTTTAAGGATGATGTGAAGGAAGTGGCGGCAGGATTCGAATGCGGTTTGAACATCCAGAATTTTAACGACATCAAAGTGGGTGATATCATTGAGGGATACGAGATGGTGGAAGTGAAAGCCACGCTTTGATCTGCGAGTAAGGATCCCTGGTTTACGAACGAAGGGCGGTGATAAATATCATCGCCCTTCGTTCTTCATATGAATGAGAAATCTTCTGCTAATGCTTCACCGGGAATTCCCAATCGCGATCATCGGGCACCTTTTTCCCACCGAATTTCAGGCTCATGCCCACATAAGGTATTCCGGTGGGAAGATGTCTTATGATCTCGCTGTTGTTGAGCAGACCCGCATCCACTGAAAACCTTTCGGTGAAAAAACGAATGCCGTAGGTGAAAACAAAATAATAATCATAACTCAGTGTCATGTACCGGTCAAAATAATTTATCCTTTCATTCCTCACCGGGAAGATCCAGTTCTCCATCATCAATGAACAATGCCTGCCCACCCTCGAGATCGCACTGAAGGTGATCACCGGCTTTTGCATGAAACGTGTATCGGTCCGTACACTCCTGTTAAAAGGATCCTCAAAAAAAGTGGAGCGATAACCCCAGCCCAGGCCCAGGCTAAGATTATTGTCCTTATTGCCGGCAGTAACAAGCGCAAAGCCCAGGAGATTTTCGCTTCCTGCCGCATCACCCAGCGAAACCCGGGAGTTCAAATACATCGCTCCCGCTGCCACATTAAATTCCGGACGCGCCAAAAAGCAATATCTTCCCCGGAGGTAGAACAGCCCGGGCCTCGACCGCTCGAAAACAGGCGCAAGAATATCCGCCCCACCCCCGACTGAAAAATGTCCGCTCAATCCCACATCGCAACCATGAATGGCCAGGTAAAAATTATAATAATACCCCTCTCCTTTCTTCAAACACAGTGCGGAGGGGGAAAGCAGGTAATGAGTGCAAGCAGGATCTGCTCCCCAATATTCTCCATTGCGAAGCTCTCCAGGCTCCAACCTTCGCAACCTTTTTATCCTTGATCTCAATACAGACACTTCACCTAAAGAACGCGTTTGAAAAAGTACCCACTCCTCCTCTTCGCGGATCAAGATCCCGGTGAATTTGATGCCATCAACCGTTTCTACACGATAGATCCTTTTATCCCCGGTTTTAATGGAATCGGCATCCTGCGCAAACACAAGGCTTCTGAACAGTAAAAAGAAAAAGAGTAAGAGCTCTTTTCGCATGAGGAGAAAACGGGAAAAAGAAAGTTTTATTTCTGTGTCCAGGGCACCGTGGCGGCATTAACCCGGCCGGGAATAAATAATATGGAAAATACTACATCAATTGCACCGGTGCAAACTTCACGCAACCGGCTTCCTTCATGCGAAGAACGGCATCATCCAGTGAATGATCGAGAAGAGAAACCTGTTTCCTCCTGCAATAAGGACATGAACTCATCGCGCCATCCGTATCCACGTAAATATATTTATGGCCCGACCCCGCACAACCCATCCTGCGCTGCTTCATTCCATAATAATGAACAAGCGGCAGGTGCGCAAAAAACGGATCGTTGTTCATCCTGGTAAAAAAATCCTCCAGCACACGCTCCTGTGCGGGTTTCAGCTCAACATCTTTTCCTGCATAATGGCCCACAGCCCTGGGCTCTATCAATTGTACAAAATCAACTCCCAGTCTTGCCGCGAGTTCCATATAAGAGGTAAGGTTCCCTTCCGTGCAAAATTCGCGGGTGGGAACGAGCGCGAGTGCGACTACGAGCCCGGCCTTTTTCGCACGCACCGCTCCTTCTGTTGCAGCAGCGAAAGCACCCTCATATCCCCTGAAACGATCGTGCTGACCCGCATCAAAATGATCGAGACTGATGGCCACTCCCGTAAGACCTGCATTCTTCAGGCGAAGGGCATTTTCTTCGGTCAGGTTAAACCCCGATGTGGAGATCCAGAAATCAGAATCCCCTTTTGAATTTTGAAGAAGCCCGAGCAAGGTGTGTAT
>DATDFI010000478.1:0-4848 GCA_036522695.1 Bacteroidia bacterium
GGAGCAAGCCGATCACAGTTTGCCCTACGTGGTATCCGCTGCATTGCTTGACGGAGAACTTTATCCCGAACAACTGTTACCTGAGCGCATCAACAGGCACGATGTGCAATCGCTGCTGAAAAAAGTAAAGGTCAGAACCAAATTCCCCCTGCATCGTCCGTTGGAAATAACCGGCTTCATCGATCCTTACACAAGGGTTTACCCGGAGAAACTGATGGGAAAAGTGAGCATCAAATTGAACGATGGCAGAAAATTTTCTCTCGAAAAAGAAGATTACCGCGGTTTCCACACCCGGCCGTTGTCATGGGAAGATGTGACACAAAAATTCATGCGGCTCACCCGGGAGAATGCCACTCCCGAATTGCAGGAGCAAATGATCAGGTGCGTGGCATCACTTGAAAAAAGAAATATGCGCGAACTTTGCAGTCTTATTGCCAAATGCGGGGCGCACTCAAATGAACGACATACATACAAAAGAAGATATAACCGTGCTCGTAGACCGGTTTTACACCAGGGTAAAAGGTGACGGGATCATCGGGCATTTTTTCACGAAGGCGGTGAATTTTTCCTGGGAAAAGCATATACCGGTCATGGTCGCTTTCTGGTCGGGGATATTGCTGGGGGAAAATTCTTATTCAGGCAATCCCATGCAGAAGCACCTCGAGCTTCACAAACTTTTCCCGGTAGAAAAAATTCATTTTGACCGCTGGCTGGCTATTTGGGAAGAGACCGTTCGGGAAAATTTTTCAGGTGAAAAGGCCGAGGAAGCCATTGCCCGCGCCAGGAGCATCGCACAATTGATACATTTCAAAACGGGCGGGATAAAATGATCCGCGCTGCCATCTAAGCCTGTCCAACTCAAAGAAGGTTGAGCTTTTCGATAAGCGCTTTGCGATGTGTGCGGCTAACAGGGATGGTATGCTTTCCCAGCACCAGCAGGTTATCCTTCATCTCCGCTATTTTATCCACCCGCACGATGTACGACAGGTGTACGCGCATGAAATCCTTTTTGCTCAGGCGCTCTTCCAGCGATTTCATGGTGGCGTGAATGGTATGTTTTCCCTGCTGGGTATGGATGTTCACGTAATCGCCAAGGCCTTCGATGAGCACAATATCGTTGAAATACAAACGCACAAAACGGGACCCCGACTTCACAAAGATGGCATCTTCCTTTTGCCGCACTTCCCAATCGTTCTCGAAACGCTCGCGTGCCTTACTCACGGCTTTTTGAAAGCGCGCATATTGAATGGGCTTGGAAAGAAAGTCGGTTACATTCAGGTCGAAACCATCAGCCGCATATTCTTTTTTTGAAGTAATGAAGATCACTTGCGGTGCCCTTTCACCCAATACTTCCATCATTTCCAGCCCTGTCATTCCCGGCATTTCTATATCGAGAAAAATGAGGTCGACCTGCCCCGACCGGAGTTCTTTCATGGCCTGATCGGCACCGCTGCATACGGCAACAAGATCGAGCAAAGGCATTTTCTTCACCATAAATTCCACGGCCTGCCTAGAGAACTCGTCATCATCAACGATCATGCAGCGTAATTTCATAACGTTATTGCTTTCTAAAATATAACGAACCGAAAATTAAAAAGTTTTTTGAAGAATCACCACTCGATGGCTTTTAATTCTTCGAAGGCTCCGTGGCAGACGCCCGAAAAAAATTTTATTTTATCTCCCATCAAATACTCCTTCCCCGCTTCGCAGTACTCGATCTCTTCCAGCACATTCACATGTTCAGGGGCTATCATCACGCTGGCCCCCGACCGTATCTTATGTGCGAGTTTTTTCATTTCCTCGTATCGTTCTTCCGAAAAAAGTTTTTCCAGTTCAACCAGCATGGCCGGAGTGATCTTCAGGAAGATCTTCACCAATTGCTGCTTTTGCTCCAGGTCTCCGTGCGTGATCTCATCGAGGTGCGACATATTCAGGGGGCCCTCATTACGGATGGGAGGCAACTTTTTTTCTTTCGCCTCTTCACGCGACACGCCCAATATTTTTTCCACCAGCATACGTGGCTCGAAAGGCTTGGAAACAAAATCATTCATACCCGCATCAAGGCATTTCTGCTTCTCGTCCTCCGCTGCATGTGCAGTAATGGCGATGATGTGCAAGGTACGGTCGCCCATCTCGTTCCGGATAAAGCGCGCAGTATCGTACCCGCTCATGCCCGGCATTTTTACATCCAGCAATAAACAATGGAACTTTTCTCTTTTCAGCAGGTCCATCGCCTCGTTCCCATCGCAGGCCACCTTTACCAGGAAGCCGAAACGGCCCAGCACCATCTGCATCAGCTGCCGGTTCACCTCGTCATCTTCCACCAACAGCACACATATACCTTTTCCCGGCTTCGCACGCAGCGTGCGATCGTCAAAATTCATTCGGCTCATGTTTCCGAATTTACGATTTTCTGCGGAACTCAGCGCAAATAACTGCAGTGGCGATGGCCACGTTAAGTGATTCGGCACCTCCACCGTAATTGGGAATGGAGATGCGTTGAGTTATATAAGGAAGGATATTTTCGGAAATGCCTTTGGATTCGTTGCCCATTACAATAAAGCCGGGGGAAGAGAGTCCGCTGCTGTAAATATTTTCACCCTCAAGCAAAGCACCGTAAACCGGGAAAGATGCCAATGTGTGCTTTTTCCTTTTGTGTTCGGGCTCCTGCACGTGGGCCTGCCCCATTTCACGAAACAAGGACGGCAAGTCGCAATAATGGACTTTAACCCGGGAAATGCTTCCCATGGTTGCCTGTATCACCTTGGGATTGTAAACCTCCACCGTATCGGGCGAGCAAATGATGTTCTTTATCCCGAACCAATCGGCAATGCGGATGATGGTGCCGAGATTACCGGGATCCTGCACCGTCTCCAGAACCAGCGAAAGTTCTTTTTTGAGCGAAGGAATGTCGAGTTTGTACTCGGGGATCTCGCAAACGGCCAGCACCTCGTTGGGCGAGCTGAGCGAGGAGATCCTTTTGAGTTCGCTTTCGCGGATGCGGACCACCTCCACGTGATAGTTAAAGATAGACAATTGAAAATTGCGGCTCGAATAGATCTGCCGGACCTTGATGCCGCTGTGCAATATCTCGTTCACGATCTTCGCACCCTCAGCCACGAACAATCCACTCTCATCCCGGTTCTTTTTGAGGCGGAGGGAGGCGATGAACTTTGCTTGATTCTTCGTAAGCATTAACGGGGCGAAAGTAAGATAAAAACAGCCATGCGGTGCGCCCGCCCCTTTGCAAGCCGGAAGCCAACCCTTTCGCTATCCGGTACGGGCTTTGCTGAGCTAAGCCTGTGAAAAGAGTAATATTATCTTTGTGCGGCCTTGCCCTGGCCAAAACACCCTGATGCGATCGATCGCAAAAAATAACTTCTTCCTGGTGGCGGTGGTTCCCTTTTCCCCGCTCCTGCTTTTTTTACTGTTCTCCTGCAATTCTACCAGGCGTGTGCCTGAGGGCCGCTATCTTCTCAATAAAAACGTGATCATCGACCGCTCGGCTTCCCTCTTCAAACTGAATCCTGACCTGCAGAAAAGCGATTTTGAAGGCTATCTCAAGCAAAAGCCGAACAGGAAAGTGCTGGGCTTCCGTTTCCATCTCGCCCTTTACAACCTCATCGATTCGACCCGGGCAATGGAGAAAAAGAACAAGAGGAATGCGCGCTGGGATAAGGAAAACCAGGAACATAAATTCAAGCATGAGCAGGAAAACCAGAAGCGTGTGGCCAAAGGGAAAAAACCGGTAGAGCCGCATCTTAAGGACACCACCCGCCTCACCTGGCGCGAGTGGGTGATGGACATCGGGGAGCCCCCGGTACTTTATGATTCAACCCTCAAATTACGCTCGAGCGAACAGATCCGCCTGTTTCTCGATAATAAAGGTTACTTCAAGAATAAGGTCACTGATTCGGTCTCATTCAAAGATAAGCGGGCCAATGTTTTTTACATCATTGAACCCCACAAACCTTATCGCATCAACAAAGTGACATGGATCATCAAAGACGAGCTCTTATCCTATTATGTTTTTGCCGATACCGCTAATTCGCTTTTGCGCAAAGGAAAAAATTACGACCTGGACGTATTGCAAAAAGAGCGCGAGCGCATCACCACCAACCTGCGCAATAACGGTTATTATTATTTTTCGAAGGATTATATTTATTTCAGAGCCGACAGTTCCCTGAATTCGAACCAGGTGAACCTGAAGCTGATCATCCGCAACCATACCGAGAAGAACGAGGACCTCGACACCATCGTGGAAACACCGCACCTGCGCTATTATGTGAATAATATTTACGTGAACACCAATTATGATCCGCGTTTGAAAAAGGACAGCATCCTTCCACCACCCGATACAGCCGTTGATAAGGACCACGAAGAATACAAGATACTTTACCGGAAAAAGCTGAACTACAAGCCGCACATGCTTACCAATGCCATGTTCATTCAGCAGGGCCTTTTCCAGGCCAGCCTTGCGGATGACACCTACAAACGCCTGTCCGAATTGCGCGCTTTCAAATTCATCAATATACAATACAAAGATAACGGCACCGATTACCTCGATTGCTACATCAACCTCACACCGATCCTCAAACAAACCTTTACCGTTGAAACGGAAGTGACGAATACGGGAGGCAACAAAGGCGTGAACGGAAGTTTCGTTTACCAGAACCGGAATGTTTTCAAAGGAGCGGAGGTTTTCGAATTCAGGGTGAAGGCGGGACTCGAAGTTCAGAAACTTTTGACCAAGACCACGGACCAGAACCAGGTGATCACCGAGAGTGCGATCCCCTTCAACACGATAGAATTCGGCCCGGAAGCATCGCTCACCATACCGCGCTTCCT
>DATDFI010000479.1:0-4114 GCA_036522695.1 Bacteroidia bacterium
GTACACGCAATAGACCCCTGAATCGCACACCGTGATATTCTGGTTGACCGTATCCGTGAAATTATTGGGCCCGGTCCAGGAGTAAGAAGCGAAACCTGTTGGACCAAAGATAGTGGTACACTGCCCGGGACAAATCCCCGAATCGGACACGAGGGTGAACGGGTTGCAGCTGCAATCGAGGTAAGCATACCCGAAGTGACCCGTGCGTGAGCAATCACCCGTAGTATAACGTATCGTCACGGTTTGACCTATGTATGGCACAAGATCCACTGCCGTGTAGCCCCAGGTTTTGTATTGTGTAAGGTTTGTGCCGGTCTGGAACCCCGGCTGGCCTGCGATCACGTAATAATAACCGCATTGCACAATATTGCTGCTGTCGTTGAACACTTCGATCCTGAAGAAAGGCTGATCGAAAAATGCATGCGAAGGATTTTGAAGTACCACGGCATAACGATAGGTGAAGTTGGCATTGTTGGTGGTTACCTGGAAACGCTGCATGATCTGTTCCGACTGCGCGCCAATACTGTCGTTACCGAGCCGCACCGAGAAATTACCACCGGGCGCAACAATGGGAAAACCACCGTAAGTATCTGTTCCTACACCACTGGTCACAGTATGCCGGTTGGTCATAAAGCCCGGGGTCCAGGTGCTGGCGTAATTGCTGCCGGTAGTGCCGGCCCACCCGTTCAAAGTCCCGGACTCAAAGTCAACGTTGGCACAACTGGGCTGAGCCTGGATGGGAGAGGGGCAGGGAACGCAGGTGATGTTGCCGGTCCATCCTACATCACCGGGTGAACAGGCATCCACAATAAAATGGAAGGTAAGGCAACCACTCATGGATGTGATAACGGTTGGTGAATTGGAAGGAATGTTGAGCGTATAAGAATAGTCTCCAACCCAGGCGCTGCTGGTATCGGGACCGTCATATACCAGCAGCACATCATGCTGCGTGCAATATGTATCGGAAAGTCCCCATTGGGTAAAGTTCACCTGGATACATTGCCCGGGCGTGCCGCTGCAATAGGTAAAGGTGGTGTCCTGTCCGACTGTATAATTTCCTGCGGGTCCACCCGGATCATAAAAGGTGGTGTTGCAGGTAAAGATCGTTGTGTCCTGTGGAGTAGGATTGTCGAAAATATGGCTGTGTATGGTTTGCAGCACTTCATTTTTTGAGAAGAGGATCAGGGGGTATTTCATGCCTGGCAAACGGAGGATGGTACGGCCGTCATCAGTGCGTTTGTAATCATAACGGATCACATCAAATGTATCGAGGTTCATCTCCGGGCATTCGCTGCAGATCACATTCGACTTATCGATGATGAATGATTTGGTCATGTACCAATTCAACTCGCGTATGTCGGAGGCTTTGAAGAGGTCGATCTCCTTTTGCTCATAATGATCATAGATGCGCTTATGCAGTTTCTGGGTGCCGCCCTGCGCACAGAGCCTTCCCGAAAAAAACAGAGCAAGAACAAATGAACAGAGTGTAAAGCTGGTCCTCATAGCCGGACTTTTTTGGTGGTTAACAAAAATAGAGTATTCTCTGAAAAAACGGGTAAACATGGGCAAAATATGCTAAAAATGACGCCTTTAGGGTAAAGCTCCAGGCGGCTTGGGCTCCGGGAATCGGGCTTTACGCGAACTCCACTAATTGGGGACGTGGAGCAGGCTCACTGCAGGGTAAGACGCGGGAGGAGTATGAATGGTTGCGTTGAAGACCTCTGAAAAGTAACAGCTATTCTATGAGAGCTTCTATCTTTATCAAAATTTATGAGCCCGGCCAACCGCACGCGTTTATTTCTTGCGATCATTCTCGCTCTCACCTTTGTTTGTTACGCTCCTGCGTTGAGGAATGGCTTTGTTCAGTGGGACGATACGAAGTACCTCGAAGATCCCGCGATCCAGAAGCTGGATAAAGCACACCTCGCTGCGGTGTTCGGTGACTTTTACCAGGGAAGCTATATTCCCTTCACTTTTTTTTCATTTGCCGTGGAGAAGGCCTGCGGGGCGGTGACGGCCCATGCTTTTATTCTCACCAACGTTATTTTGCACCTGCTCAACACCATCCTCGTTTTTGTTCTTGTTCGCCTGCTCCTGCGCTTCCCTCTTCCTGGTAAAACCAATGATACTAAAGATGCTGCCGCATTGGTGACTGCTTTACTTTTCGGCATACATCCCCTTCACGTGGAATCCGTGGCATGGGTAGCTGAGCGAAAGGATGTGCTGTACGCGTTCTTCTTTTTGTTGTCGATGGTCATGTATCTCCATTATGCCGGGAGTAAAAGAACAATATGGCTTTTCCTTGCACTCGTCACCATGCTTTTGTCGGTACTGTCAAAGACCATGGGCATTGCGCTGCCTTTTTCGTTTGTGGCGATCGATATTTTCCTGGGAAGGAGTTACAGGGAAAGGCGGGTGTGGCTGGAAAAGGCCCCTTTTCTTTTCATCACCATTGTTTTCGCTTATATAGGAATGAAGGCGGTTCATCATGGAGCTGAAGACCTTAATTCGTATTCGCTCTCTTTTATGCAGCGCTCCGCTCTCGCTTCGTACGCCTTCTTTAATTATGCGGCAAAGTTACTTTTCCCGGTCTCTCTCTCGGCATATTATCCTTATCCCATGTCGCCTGGCGAAAACTTCCCGACCTGGATATGCTTATTCCCCTTGCTGATGATCGCTTTGACCGCTTTGATGTTTTTTTTCAGGAGAAAGCGAATGCTGGTATTTGGCATTTTGTTTTTCGCTTTCAATATTTTCATGGCCCTTCAGTTTTTCCCGGTCGGGGACTCACTGATGGGCGATCGTTTTGTTTACGTGGCTTCTCTCGGCTTGTTCATTCCTGCCGGACACGTATTTTGGAATTTTTTCGAATGCAAAAAGAAAAGGATGGTGCCGGCATTGATCCTTACTGTCTTTTCTGTTTTTTTTATTTATGCTTCGCATGAGCGCTGCAAAAAATGGAAAGATGCCGAAACACTTTGGACGGATGTGATCGAACAATTCGATCATGTTCCCATGGCATACATCAATCGGGGGAATGCATTATTTCAAAAAGGAGATGTTAACGCAGCCCTGTACGATTACGACCGTGCTATCGCGTTAGGCCGCGGGACCAAGGATGCATTCTATAATCGCGCGGTGGTATTCTTTCAAACGAAGCGGTACGATAAGGCCGCGTCCGATTTTTCGGAAGTGATAAAAATGGATGCTGCCGATAAGGATGCTTTGTACAACAGGGCGCTTTGTTTTATTTACTCTGATAAAAAGAAAGAAGCGTTGAATGATCTTAACGATTATTTGAAGCTGGATCCCGGCAGCGCGGATGCATATGGAAAACGTGGCGTGATGCGCATTCAGCTTGGCGATTCGCTGGGAGCATGCGAGGATTGGCGGAAGGCTGCGGGCCTGGGATCGGTGGAGGCGGAAAATGCGCTCGGGCATTATTGTAAATGACCCGGTTTTGATATATTAGTTCTTTCAATTCTTTTTATATGAACGACTCCCTGTACTACCGTCACTCGGGCAAGGCGCCCGCATTGCCCCTTGTCCTTGCACTCTTATTCATTCCATTCAGCGCGATGCTTTTTGCCTGGTGTTATGTGTGGTGCGTGTGGCATATCCCTTTTGTTTTTCTCAATTTCATCCTCACATTGCTGTTCGGTCTTTTCGCCTGCCTGCCGGTGTTTTTCGCTGTCAAAAAGGGAAATGTGCGCAACAAAGGCCTGGTCATGGCGCTTTCGCTTTTGGCGTGCGCCCTGATGATCTACGCGGAGTGGGCGGCCTGGTGCGCGCTGGTTACCCAGCATTCATTTCGTTTGGGCATCGATCGCACTTCTCTCGAGGGGCGGGCCGGTTTTTCCTGGTACCTCATGCATCCCCAGGCCATGATCGCACTCGCATACATTGTTGCCGATACGGGACTGTGGACCCTGGGAAGTACGGTGGTGAGCGGCATCCCGCTGGTAATGGTTTGGTTGGCCGAAGCAGGACTCACGATCTGCATCGGTGTTTTTGCAATGGTGGACCTCCTGAAATTCCCTTTCTCCGAAAGCTGGCAAAAATGGCTGGAGGAGGAACGTTCAACCATCTTGCTCAAACCGCTCTCCATTCCTCC
>DATDFI010000480.1:0-12109 GCA_036522695.1 Bacteroidia bacterium
CATGGCGTGATGGTCGGCATGTACATTGCCGGAATACAAACGCCTGAATGTTTTGCCCCCATCATCGGAGCGCAATGGAAACAACCCAGCGAGGTAAATCTTATTCTCATCGGTGGGGGAGACCCATATGCGCCCGAAATAATAGCCGTAGGTGAAGTACAATTCATCTATGAAATCGCTGTTCTGTTTTTTCCAGGTCTTTCCGGCATCATCCGACCGATAAACTTCAGGACCGATGATGGGCGTATCGAACAAAAGAGAATTGGCGTCCTCGAGGAATTCGGCCAGTTGAGAAGGTTTAAGTTTTCCGTCCTTCACCATTTCTTTTACCTTTTCCGCATCGTATTTGTCGGGGAAATCATTCTCATCAAGAAATTTATTGAGGTCTTTGTTACCGAGCGCAAGAAAGTCGGCATTCGAGATCTTTTTCAGTTTATCTTTTGTCACCATGTCCTCACTTTTCTTTTCTTCCTTGCGGGGATCCTGGTTGTCGAATACAGCGTAAATGATATTGGTGTTCTTCGGGAAAATGGTAAGACCGATACGTCCAGTGCCATTGCTCACCGGGAAACCGCTTCCGGCATTAGAGACCTGTTCCCATTTTTCTCCACCGTCAGTGCTTTTGTAGATCCCCGAAGTGTTTCCCGACTCCACAAAGTTCCACGCTCTCCTTTCGCGATGCCAGAGTGTAGCATAAAGTATTTTGGAGTTAGTGGGGTCCACCTGCAGATCGATGGCTCCCGTGTTATCATCTTTATACAAGACCTGTTTCCATGTTTTGCCGCCATCCGTGGTTTTAAAAACGCCCCGTTCTTTGTTGGGTGAAAAAAGATGACCGATCGCTGCAACCCAGATGGTATTCGGATCATCAGGACTAATGATGACCTTGCCGATGTGGTGTGTTTCCTCGAGACCTTTGTGTTCCCAGGTTTTTCCTCCATCCTTGCTCATGAACATTCCCGTTCCCGAATAAGAAGAACGACTCGAATTATTCTCTCCTGTACCCACCCATATCGTTTCGTTGTTCTTCCAATCCACGGCAAAATCCCCAATGCCGAACGATTCCTGGTCGTCAAAAACGGGAGTGAAGCTTTGACCGTTATTCACGGTCTTCCACAATCCGCCTGAAGCGTAGCCCACATAAAAATGAGTGGGATCGTTGGGCGAAACATCTATATCCACTACGCGACCGCTCATGATAGTGGGGCCCACACAGTGGAATTTTACATTGGAAACGATGGAATTCGCATCCATTTTTTCACGCTGGGCGTAGGCATTGGCCCTGTCTTTGTAAGGAGTGGGAGCGACAGGGCTCTCCATGGTTTGTGCGACTGATCGCTGGAAGAGGAAGAATGCCGAAAAGGCAAGTAAATATCTCATTTGTATCTTTTTTGCAATGTTGTCGTTATAAGGAAGAGTTTTAAAAATAAAGAAATTTAGCCACCCCGCCATTTATCTTTGTTGAACGGAAGACCGGTGTAACGAGCGGTCATAACAGTTGGTATGAGGCGATCACTTTTTTTTCTTTTTTGTTTTATTACGCAATTCCTTTTTGCGCAGGATACGCTTTACGGGACCATTACCGTAAAGAAGAACCGTAAGCTCGTGAAGAGCATGCGCGTTTTCAATTATCCATTGGTGAAGTCGAAGGAGAAGGAGGGATTGAACACGGAGCTGTTCAAGTACAATGAACGCGGAGATGTGTTCCTTCATTCTAATTTTTACAATAACACCAATGAGACCTACGAATACGATAGTACCGGCCGATTGATGACCATGAGCATTTACAATACTTATTTGAGGACATTCGATTACAAAGACACATTTGCGTACGATGACAATGGCCGTTTGGTCAAAAAACTGCGCTTTTCATACAATAAATTCAATGTGGGCAGGAGGGATGTTTCCCCTCCGCAAGGTTCGGGCTCGCAGAATTATGTTCCGGAGGGCGTGGTTTTTTCAGAGGAATATAAGTATGATCCTGCCGGGAAATTAATCTACAAGATCAATAAACGGGAGATGCAGTTTTCTTATTTCACGTATGTGTACGACAGCGCGGGCAACCAGGTGGAAGAGCGGGCGGTGAGTGTGCGCAGGCAGGACCTGAATGGAAAAATAAAGGAAGATACCCTCGTGGTGATCAACTCAACTGCTTACGATGAGTATATGAACCCTGTGAAATACGAAACGAAAAATACGAGGGGAGAGACCTTACAGGCCAGCATCAATAAATTCGATACGAAAGGGCATAAGGTGGAAACGCAGGTGTTTGACGGTACGTTTGCCTTGCGCCAGAAATTCCTTTTCACGTATGATGAATTCGGGAACATGGTCCAGCAATTGTACTACGATTACAGGCAGGTAAATGGGAAATCGGTACAATCTACAGAGACGAAGATCAAATATGTGATCGAATACTATTGATCACTTCACCAGGTCCCCCATGTTGTAAATCTCCTCCCGTACCAGCTTCCCGCTCTCGTCCCAGTACTTCCAGGTACCGTTCTTTTTTCCGTGTATGTAATTTCCCTCTTCTGATCTTTGCCCGTTCTCGTACCAGGTGATGTAGCTGCCGCACTCACGGGCAGATCCCTTGTAATAGCAGGTCGAATGCTCCTGCATTTTATTCCCATTGGCATACCAGCCCGTGGTATTATTCCCGGTGGGAGTGAAGATCTCCCTGAATATTCTGCCATTGTCGAAGCTGTACCTGTGCGTTTCCTTCCGCTCGAATTGGCGCTGGGGATACCAGTTGCTGTCAACGAAGACCAGCTTATCTTTTTCATTGTAATCCTGCTCAACGATCAAAAGGCTGTCACGATAGGTTTTTATTTTTTTCCAGTTTCCAAAATACCCGGTAATCACCCCATTCCCGTTCATCACTACCTGTTTGCCGCTGCTGTCCCAGGCATTGATCATTTTGGAAAATTGCCTGTTCAAATGGAGGAACTCCTGTTGTTTTTTCCCGTTTTTATAAAAATGGGTTTCAATGCCCGTAGGTTTTCCATTTAAGAAGCTGGCTTGTATCCTGACCTGCCCGTTCTCGTAATACGTTTTCATAGAGCCGGAGCCTGTAGTGTCATAACTCAGGTGCTCGTTCTCCGCCATTATATTTTTAGGTTTAAGGTTGAGCGTATCAACATAATAAAACACGGAGTGAACCAGTGAGTCGTTCTTCCAATCCTCGATTGAATAGTATTGAGGTACATACCGGTACATCACCTCATCAAAATAAACATATTCCTTTTTCCCGTTCAGCTTTCCGTTACTGTAATGGCTCAACTCTTCCGGCCTTCCATCATTGTAAAGGAATTTTTTCTGCTCTCCATCCAGTTTCCCCGCTTTGTAATTCGATTCTTTATACAGGATATTGTTCTTGTTCCACTCCTTCCACATCCCTTCCCTTAAGTTATCACGATAAGTTCCTTCGGTCTTTTTTCTCCCCTTGGGAAAATATTCAGCGTAAGCTCCATTCAATTTTCCGGCTTTTATCACCAGCTCTATCTTACCCGAGTCTTCAGGATCGGTAATGCTGTTTTTCCCTTCGTTCAACTCCACCAGCTTAAAAGAGTGCTTATAACTCTCGTCATTAAAATAGAACATCAGCGAATCATCACTGATCTCGCGCAAACCGGACTTTAAATACCAGTGAAGATTATAAAGTGCGTAACCGATCCCCATGCTCGTGTGGAATAAGTGCATTTTTTTATCGTTTGTCCAGTACAATGAAAGCGGTACCACGCGTTCGGGATCCTGGTATTGATCGATATATTGTATCTCTCCATTCTCCCGCCAATACGTGTGCGTCCCTGTTTTTTTTCCGCGATAAAATTCTCCTTGAAGCTTTTTATTGCCGTTGGGATAATACTCGGTGTACGGTCCGTCATACCCGTAATTCGGATACCACGATGCATCGAGTTCGAGCTGCCCGTTCTCGTAATACGCCAGCATTTTGCCATCAGCAAAACCTTCCTTGTTATAATGTTCCACCTTTTGCAGTTTCCCATTCTCATAATACCACTTGCATTCTCCGGTCATTTTGTCTTCATAAATAGCAAGGAACTGCCCTTCGAACTGGAGTTTGCCGGAGAGATAAAAATCACGCACCATTCCCACTGCATCCCCGTTCTCATCATACGTTACTTCGCGGTAATAGGAGGCGTGGGTTTTATCCGTGCGTTTCCAGTCTTTATCGAAATAATCGGTTACGGGCTTTTGTGCGGAACAAAACAGCTGGGAAAGAAAAAGAAGAGGGAAGAGGATCTTCTCCATTGTTGGATCATTTCAGTGCTGCATCCAGTTTTTCAACGAGAAAGGGAAGATCCACTTTTTTCTCGTAGCAATCTTTCACGTTTTTCGATCGGTTGATGATGAGCGTGCAGGGAAGGGAGCCCGTCCAGCGATCATCGAGCAGCGGGATAAAATAATTCGCGTTCACTTCATCCAGCAACATCACCTCAGGTTTTATGTTTTTTGTTTGAATGAAGGAGAGTAATTTCTTTTCGTAATCTTCCACGAAGTCCATGCTCACCAGCAGTACCTTCACTTTTTGTCCTGCATATTTTTCTTCCAGCTTCCCGAACTCAGGGAGTTCCTGCACACAGGGCGCGCACCAGGTGGCCCAGAAGTTCACCACGAAAGTGGTATCGGGTGAATGATTGATGCGGTCGAGCAGGTTGTTTATTTTGATGATGGCGGGCTTGTGTTCGCTGCTCATATTCATTGCGGCTTTCGTTTTTTCTTCCAGGAAATCCCTGTCGATCTTCTGCTGCCAGATCTCTTTATACTTTTTTGCACCGTTAAGGATGAGCGTTGCCGGGATATCCCCGTTCCAGCGCGCATCCACCGCTTTCGGAAAATAATCGAAATTGTTCTCGTCCAGCAGCATCACTTCGGAGCGGATCCTTTTTTCTTCGAGAAAAGGGACCAATTTACTTTCGCAATCTTCCTTGTAATTGATGCTCACCAGTATCACTTTCACTTTTGTACCTGCGTGCTCCTGCCCGAACGCATCTATCTCCGGTAACTCGGCCACGCAGGGCGGACACCAGGTCGCCCAGAAGTTAACTACGTAAGTGGTATCGGAAGTATTGTTGATGCGCTTAACCAGATCAGTGACCTTGACTATAGAGGGCTTCGCAGTGACCAGGGAACCCCGGACCGCAAGAAGGAAAATGAATAAAATATTTTTTAAACCTTTCACGAAGATCGTTTGATGATAAAGCCGTTCTCCGCTTTTTCGAAGCCCACTTTGGGATAGTATTCCAGGGCTCCGGGAGCAGAGAGCAAAAGCAACATGCAATTCTCTCCTATAGCCTGCTGTGTGAGTTCGATAAGCGTTTTTCCTATCCCCGCTTTCTGGTACTCTTTTTTCACTGCGAGGTCGCTGAGGTAACAGCAGTAGGAGAAATCGGTAAGGGAACGTGCGATCCCGATCAACTGCATTCCATCCCAGGCGCTGATCACGAGGCCGGCATGATCGAACATTTTGCGTATGCGCGCGGGATCGTTCGTGGGCCTGCTAATTCCGGAGCCATCGAACACCGCAATGATGTCTTCTGTCCTTAATGCTGCGTTTGTCCTGTATTTGATCTGCATGATCTTAATTTTTAATTCGCAATGCAATGGCAGCGCACAATTCATCCGGCTCTTCGGTGCCAATGCGGATCTTTCTCGTTTTATCTTTTAGTGTAAGTTCCACGGCATCCAATCCCGAAATATTGTAAAGCGTAAATCCGGGGCCAATCCGGATTCCCCAACCCATCCACCATTTGTTGCGCACTTTTTTACAATCGGATACATCCGCCAGCGGAATATTTTTTTTCACAAGTCCTGTTCCGTATTTAATGCTTATCCGCTCTTCATCTACACTAACGGTCATGTCGCGAAACAACAGGAGTACGATAAGCATAACGCCCGGGGCGATGAGAAAAACAGCTTGCTGGTCCCTTGGAACAGCGAATAATCCAACGCCAATAAGAACAGCGATCACCGGGAATGTGGTCCAGATAACGGGCCAGCCGATCTGTTTCTTTTTATACATGCTTGTTGTGCATTGGGATCATTTTGCAGGATACCGGAAATTTTTCCGTACGTGCCCTTAAAGCAGGCGGGCCGGCCCATTCATGTTATTTGGTTTTAATGATCACGGTATCTTTTTTCACTTCTACATTTTTCTCCTTGCAGTTGCGGTCGCATTCTCCCTCTTTTTCGCAATGCCCGCCTTCGCAGTTGCCATGCATCATCGGGCATTCTCCTTCACCACCGAATTTTTTTATGATGATCCGCTTATCTCCGCCATCCATCATCTCCTCGTTCCAGCCACCGTTCATACCCACGTTCATCATCATGTGCTCACGCTTCATCATACCGTGGTGCATAAAAGCATGAAAAATTGCCATGAGGAAAACCAATGCAATTCCTAAGAATCCACTAACTATAAGGAACCAGGATACAAAGCGAAAAAAGACCCCCAAAGCTTCTTTGTTGGTTTTTGCAAGAAGGAGCATTCCCGCTGCTATTACAAGAAGCAGGAGAGCAAAGGCAGTGAGAACGAGCGGCATTTTTAATGTTTTTTTGGTGAAACATAAAGGTAAGGATTTATAAATTGAAGGACGCGCGGTTCCGTGGAAGAATATATATTTGCAGACCAGCCCTGTTTTTAAAAACGAATGAACGGTAAAGTACAGGAATATAAGATCATTCCTCCCGCGATAGCTTCTGCGGGGCTGTATTATTTTACCACCGATAATGGCATTAAGTATGAAGTGCGTTTCGGCAGGAGGAAGGATAATATTCTGAAGGCAACCATTGTGTTCGGTGTGATCAATGATGAATACGAGGGGGAAGAGTATGTGGTGACCAACAAGGGAGAATTGTACCGTGTGATGGAGACCATTTCAACGGTGATAAAGACCTTTATGGCCGAGCATCCCAAAATGATCTCTTATGAGTTTACGGGGCTGGCGCGCGAGGGGGAGAATGAACAGAAGTCTACCGCGCGCATCAATTTATACTACCGTTATGCCAAGCGTATTTTCCCGGAAAAGACCTGGAAAATAGAATTCACGGCCAACAGCACCATCACGGTGACCCGTATCAGCGGGATGTGATGATCTCATTTTCGTTTTTTACTGTGTTTTGGGATGAAAAGAACACTAAAGCCGCTTCCTCTATAGAAGCCGGGCGGCAATGAATTAATAAACTCAGAATTAATTTTATCGAGATGCAACTCCTTGTTTTTTCTGCGAATAGCACGCTGAGGAAACAAAAAGAAGCAGGGCAATTATTTTGCGAGCCAGGGTCATTTCTTTTTCTTCGGTTTTTTCAACTGCGCTTTCGCGAGGTTTTCTTTCACCCGGAATTTTATGATGGAAGCGATGAGCTTTTCCGGCAGCGGTTTACCAAAAGGGAACCGTACCGTGCCAGCCGAAGTAGAATATTTTTCCAGTTCTTTTTCAAAGGCTTTTATGCCGCTGCGCATAGGATACAGCCCGAAATGTTCACTGGCTGCCGCGTACCACACCAGCATGCCGTGAAATTTAAAACCGGGCATTCCGTAGCTGATCACTTCATCGGCACCGGGTGCATTTTTTTTAATGGTGCTGCGCAGTTTTTTGAGCCCGGAGCGAACGCTGGAGGGCTGGGCTGCGATGTATTCCTCAACAGTCTTAAATTTTTTCATACTTCAAAATAAACCAAAATTCCCTTTGCGGGGAAGATCTTCCACGATCGCGGCCTGGTACCATTTATATGTTCTCTGCCTTGTGAAGGCTTAAGATTTGCTGGTAGTCCTGTATGAATAAATTTGATTTTCTTGATCTGCAAAAGCGTAGTGAAAAACCTCGCACAAAAGGCTTAACGGAGATACGCGCCAGTTATTACACGGTGATGGGACTGAATTACCTTGAGGATGTTTTGAAGATCGCCTCGCCATATGTTGATTCCGTAAAATTTGCCGGAGGTTCATTCGCACTTTATCCCGATGATGTTTTGAAAAAGTTCATTGAGACCTGTCATCGCCACGATGTGATGGTTTCAACGGGAGGATTCATCGAGCACGTACTTACGCAGGGAAAGGAAAAAGTGCAGCAATATATTGGTGTGTGCAAAGAATACGGTTTTGATATTCTTGAGCTTTCGGCAGGATTTATTTCCATTGCCCCCGATGACTGGATGAGGCTGTGCGAGTACACGATCAAAAAGGGAATGAAAGCCAAGCCGGAAGTGGGTGTGCTTTTCGGGGCGGGTGGTGATACAAAGGAGAAAGAAGTTTCGAAGAGCGAGCATAGAGATCCTTCTGTAGCAATAGGAATGGCCAAACGGTTTATTGAGGCGGGAGCGTACCTGGTCATGATAGAGTCGGAGGGAATTACCGAGAACGTGAGTGAGCCACGCACTGAAATTCCTGCAGCATTCATCAATGCGCTTGGACCGGGAAAGCTGATGTTCGAGGCAGCCGACCCGCAGGTATTCAAATGGTATGTGAAAAATTACGGCCCGGATGTGAATTTATTCGTGGACCATTCGCAGATCCTTCAGCTCGAATGTTTGCGCAGGGGCATGTGGGGCACGCAGGATGTGTGGGGACGGGAGGTGAGATTTTAAATTTGCGAGGTACGATTTACGAATGATGATTTTAAATTGTTACGATGTGCGAGGTACGATTTACGATTGAAAAATGGATAATGAGCGACTTGCCCTGAGCCAGTCGAAGGGTCGAACACTGAATGTCGAAGCTTACCTTTTAGGCTCGTCATTTTTTTTCTTCATTTTACCTGAAATCCGATCCCATTTTTCGCGAGAAATCGTCTTCCCTTTCGTACTCCAATAATGTTCTTCTTTTATTTGCCCATTCACAAAATGGACTTCGCAAGCCAATTGCCCATTATCATACCATATCCACCAATTCCGATTCACTTTTAAATTCGATGAATCCGTAGGTGAGCCATACATTGATAAAATAATTTCTTCTGATTTTTGATTTGAACGGTGATAACTTATATCGTGTCGAATGACGGGCCATTGCTTCCGGATCAACTCAGAATGTACCATTCGGCCGCTGTCGTCATAGGTTGTCCACAAACTGTCTTTGCGCCTATCCTTAAAATACCCCGTCAACTTCAAATTACCATTTTCATAATAAAAATTGTAAAGGCTGTCGGGATAGGATTTCTTTACATAGCCATTCCACATGATTTTTCCTGACTCATACCACGCAGTTACACTCCCGTTAGTACTATCGCCTTCCATTTTCTTTTGGCCATTTTCGTAATAAGTAGCGAAATGCTGGGAATACGTACTTTGGACAAAAAGAAGAAGAAGGAGGGTTGGAAATCTCACTAATGAAGAGTTTAGCACAAAGATACATTTTGCTCCCCTCTCAAGCGTAATGAAAAGCCACGGTCAACGACTAACCAATAACCCCATTAACGCAATTAACCACCTCCGTTCGGTACAATACTCTTTTTCTTTTTCTGCATGGTTTTATCGGCACCCAATTCACGGTTTTTCAATTTTTTAAGATCAAAGAGCATATTGAAGGAAACCGTGTGCGTGTTGGCGGGTAAAAAATCACTTCCGGTGATGGCAAAGCTGTAGCCATAGGTCACCCGCCAGCGCTTGTCGCCAAAACCAATTTGCGGGCAGGCGCGAAAAGTGCTTCCATTTTTATTGAAGAAAAATCCAGCGCTCGCGGCCAGGCAAATGTGATAGGAGCCGCCTGTCATCCAGGCTGAGATCTGGGGGCCATAAGCCGGCTCACTGTCCACCAGCACAACGCCCGAAATCCCATAGCCTTTACCGTAACTCATGTGCCCTGAGCGGGAATATTTTGCGTGAGCAAGGCCCAACTCCACACCTGGAAATTTGAAAAATTGCACACCCGTATTCAAGGCCAGTACCGTTTTTGACGTAATGTAATTGGGATTGGTCCCCACCTGCGCATGTGCAAGAATAGGAAAAGTGAAAGAGAGAAAAAGCAATATTTTTTTCATGACCCCGGTCAGGCAGGTTGGCTTGCTTTAACGCTGAAGCTGAAAATAGGTTATAGTTTTGAAGGGGATTCGCATATTTTAACGCAGGGGTCGCCCAGGTACAGGGAAATTCAAAAAATGACAGTTCTTTGTGGTTTTTCCCTGAAAAGAGACTTTAATTTATTCGGAAACAGGGCTCTTCTGCCAAATTGACTTGCTATATTTGCGCCCCGGTGGGGTGGCAAGACTTTTGACCCATGTTCAGACGAAAAAAAGACAGTAAAAAAATGAGCGAGGAAAAGGACGGAAACGTCAATGAAAATAAAGAGCAAAATGATGCTCCGCAAAACGATATTGTCCAGGAGGCGGAGGAAAAGCTGAAGGTGGCGGAGCTGGAAGCGAAGATCGCGGAGCTGAATGACAAATACCTGCGCTTGTATTCCGAATTCGATAATTTCAAAAAGCGTACTTCCAAAGAGCGTATCGAACTGATCAAATCGGCAGGGGAGGATGTATTTAAACTGGTGTTGCCCGTGCTGGATGATTTTGAGCGCGCGATAAAGGCGAATGAGAGCGCGAAGGATGTAAAAACGGTGAATGAGGGCGTGAACCTTGTTTATCATAAAATGAAAAACTCCCTTACTGCGCGGGGGCTGGAGGAAATGAAGGCGGTGGGCCAGGAATTCAATCCCGACCTGCATGAGGCGATCACAAATATCCCTGCTCCATCTGAGGACATGAAGGGAAAAGTAGTGGAAGTGATCGAGAAGGGATATCTCCTGAACGGGAAAGTGATCCGGTATGCAAAAGTTATAGTGGGAAATTAAAGATATGTCCAAACGCGATTTTTACGAAATACTGGGAATATCCAAAAATGCGGATGCCGATGAGATAAAAAAGGCATACCGCAAAATGGCCATTCAATTCCATCCTGATAAAAACCCCGGCAACAAGGAGGCGGAAGAAAAATTCAAAGAGGCGGCCGAAGCTTATGAAGTGCTGAGCGATCCTCAAAAGCGCGCGCGTTACGATCAATACGGTCATGCCGGAGTTTCGGGGGCGAGCGGCAATGGTGGATTTGGCGGTGGCGGGTTCGGTGGAATGAGCATGGAGGATATTTTCTCGAACTTTGGGGATATTTTCGGTGGGCATTTCGGGTTTGGTGGAAGCGGTGGGGGCGGGAAGCGTGTGAACCGCGGTTCTAACCTGCGTGTGAAAGTGCGATTGAATCTTGACGAGATCGCGAAAGGTGCTGAGAAAAAGATAAAAGTGCAGAAGTATGTGCAATGCCAGGCCTGCCAGGGCTCGGGGGCAAAAGATACTTCTTCGTTCACCAAATGTTCAACCTGTCACGGGCGCGGCAGTGTTACGCGTATCACCAATACCATATTAGGCCAGATGCAAACCACATCGCCTTGTCCCAATTGCGGTGGTGAAGGGCAGATGATCACCGATAAATGCAAAACGTGTTTTGGCGATGGCGTGGTGCGCGGGGAGGACGTGATCAACATAAATATTCCTGCGGGGGTGGCGGAAGGTATGCAAATGAATGTGAGCGGGAAGGGGAATGCCGGTGCACGGGGCGGAATAAACGGGGACCTTATTGTGGTGATAGAAGAGGAGGAACACCCGCTGCTGAAGCGCGATGGAAACAATCTTGTTTACGACCAGTTCCTGAATTTTGCCGATGCTGCGCTGGGTACCAGCGTGGAAGTCCCCACCATAGATGGAAAGGCGAAAGTGAAAATAGAGGCGGGCACACCGGCCGGAAAAGTTTTGCGCCTGAAAGGAAAAGGATTACCGGATATACAAGGCTACGGCAAGGGCGACCTGCTGGTGAACATCAGCATATGGACGCCAACGCATCTCACCTCGGAGGAGAAAAAGCTTTTGGAAAAACTGAGAGACTCTCCCAACTTCAAGCCCGATCCCAATAAAAAGCAGAAAAGTTTTTTTGAACGGATGAAGGAATATTTCGAATGATCCGGGAGTCGAACATTAATAGAGAATATCCCGTATTTTTTTTGCGGCCAAGGGCCGAAGGCCTCCTCCCGGGACAGGGGTCGAATATTTTACCGCCTGCATTTTTTTGAAAGGAGAGAATTCCTGTTCCCCCGAACGCATAATTAAGAACG
>DATDFI010000481.1:0-3064 GCA_036522695.1 Bacteroidia bacterium
GGAAAAAGCAGCAGCCGAAAGAGGTCATCGAGCTCATCAAAAAAAATAAAATAGGCGGGTTGATCTTTTTCCAGGGCGGACCCGTGCGCGAGGCCAAACTCACCAATCTTTATCAAAGCATTTCAAAGGTCCCCTTGCTCATTTCCATTGACGGGGAATGGGGGCTCGCCATGCGTCTCGATAGTACCATCGCATTTCCGAGGCAAATGACATTAGGCGCCATCCAGAATGATTCGCTGGTCTACCAGATGGGGAAGGAGATCGCGCGCCAGTGCAAGCGAATGGGCATACACGTGAACCTGGCCCCTGTTACGGATGTGAATAATAATCCATTGAATCCCGTGATCAGCAATCGTTCCTTTGGTGAGGAAAAGTGGAACGTGATGCGCAAGGCGATGATGTACATGAAGGGCATGCAGGATAATGGCGTACTTGCCAATGCGAAACATTTTCCCGGCCATGGCGATACCGACAGCGACTCGCACAAAACACTTCCCACCATCGGTTCCAGCAAACAGCGCCTCGATACGCTCGAACTTTTCCCGTTCCGCAACCTGATCGATGAAGGACTGGGAAGCATGATGGTGGCGCATTTGTTCATTCCTTCGCTCGATACCACCACCAACCAGGCCTCTACACTCTCGAAGAATGTGGTTGACAGTTTGCTCAAACAACAATTGGGATTCAAAGGATTGATCTTTACGGACGCACTCAACATGAAAGGTGTTTCTAAATTCTATAAACCGGGAGAGTTGGATGTTAAAGCCCTCATTGCAGGAAATGACGTGCTGCTTTTTTCGGAAAATGTTCCCAAAGCCATCGAAGAAATAAAAAAGGCGATAGCCGATTCTCTTCTTACGCAGGATATCATTGATGCGCGATGCAAAAAAATCCTGATGGCCAAGCAATGGTGCGGGCTTGATCATTATAAACCCATCAGGATAAAAGGACTTATTCATGACCTCAACACTCCCGAAGGAGAACTGGTAAATCGTAAGCTTGTGGAGAATGCGGTAACGCTTCTTCAGAATAAAAATGACCTCATCCCGCTCATGCGGCTCGATACACTTCGTACAGCCGTGGTTTCATTGGGGTATAAGGACGATAACCCGTTTAAACAAATGCTCAGGAATTATTCACCTATGGATACTTTCGGTTTGGATAATGATGCGAAGCAACCCTTGTGCGATTCATTACTTAAGTCACTCGACCCCTACAACCTTGTGATCGTACAATTGAATAATACGAACAATCATGTTGGGACGCGGTTCGGCTTAACTCCACAGGTGATCAACACGCTTAATGCCATCATCGCGAAGAAGAGAACCATAGTCGATCTTTTTTCAAATCCTTACATACTCGGCAAACTCGACAGCCTCCGGTATGCTGATGCAGTGATCATGTCGTACGAAGCGTACCGCGATAACGAAGAGCTTTCCGCACAACTCATCTTCGGAGGCATTTCATCCAGGGGAAAACTACCTATCACCGCCTCTTCAACGTACAAATTAGGAACGGGAATTTTCACAGGCGAGCCCATTCGATTCAAATACACCATCCCGGAAGAACTCGGCATCGATTCCCGCGAACTGCAAAAGATCGATTCCATAGCGCTGCATGGTATTGCGGAAAAAGTTTATCCCGGCTGCCAGGTCTTTGTAGCGATGGATGGGAAAGTGATCTATCAAAGATCATTCGGCTATCATACCTACGAGGACAAAGTGCCCGTCACCAATACCGATATTTATGATCTTGCCTCGGTAACCAAGATCGCGGCATCCACCGCATCCATCATGAAATTGGTGGAGCAGAAAAAATTATTCCTCGATGATTCACTCGGGAAATACCTCCCGTATTTGAATGGAAGTAATAAGCAGGGACTCGTGTTCAGGCAGATACTGACACATCAATCCGGCTTGAAAGAATGGATCCCCTTCTGGATGCACACTATGGATAAGGGGAAATACAAACCTGGAATTTACGATACTGTGCAGAGCGCCAACTTCCCTTATCGTGTTGCCGCGCACTTGTACATCAGCAAAACGTATCGCGATACCATTTATAACATGATCGTTCAATCGGAAGTAAAAGACGCGGGCAGGTTCAAGTACAGCGATCTCGGTTATTATTTCATGAAGCAGATCATCGAGGACTCCACGCACATGCCTTTGGAAAAATATACGTATGAAACTTTTTACAAGCCGCTTGGCCTTGCCACGATGGGCTTTCGCCCGCGCGAAAGGTTCTCATTAGGCCGCATCATTCCTACGGAGTACGATATAAAATTCAGGAAGCAGTTGGTGTGGGGCGATGTGCACGACCAGGGTGCGGCCATGCTGGGAGGTGTGGGCGGGCACGCGGGCTTATTCAGCGATGCGAACGACCTGGGTGTACTCATGCAGATGTATATGAACTACGGGATGTACGGGGGCGTGCGTTATATCGATTCGAACGTGGTGAAAGAATTTATCAAATGCCAGTTTTGCAAGGATAATAGGAGAGGGATAGGTTTCGATAAACCCGAGACCAACCCGCAAAAGGAAAGCCCGGTGTGCGATTGCGTTTCGTATTTAAGTTTTGGTCACACCGGTTTTACAGGCACCATTGCATGGGCCGATCCTGAAAAAAAATTAGTGTATGTTTTTCTTTCCAACCGCGTATATCCTGATGCGGATGTGAACAAGCTTGCCAAATCGGGCATCCGTACGAAGATCCAGCAGGTGATATACGATGCAGTGGCGCATGCCCGGACTATTCAGTGAGCTCAGCCGCCCATGTCGGTATTCCTTACTGTTCAAGTGGCATCTTCTTAGCCAGGCAGGCCGATACGTGTCATTAATGCCTCATCTCATTTGCTTTACCGAGTGACCGGCTACACAAAATCGGTTTTTAACGAATAAAACATAGTTTATATACATATCGGGGTATCTTTGCCCGAATGATCGTAAATCATCTAAGCCCACCCCGCACATTATTTAAGGAAATTCCCCGAACATCTTGTTGTAGGAAAAAAGCCGAAGCACTTTTTATTTAGCCACCGGCCTGCAATGAAAATTGCAGGGCT
>DATDFI010000482.1:0-6182 GCA_036522695.1 Bacteroidia bacterium
ATGTCGCACGTATACTCCTTTTGCGCGGTGAGCGGCTTCCTGCTGTTCTTAAAGCTCGCACTGACGGAAAACAGGACAGGGCAATTTTTGTGGAGCGCATTTTTTTACGGGCTGGTGTGCATCATACGTCCCACCAATGCCATTGTGATACTGGCGCTGCCGGCTTTTGCGGGCGGGTGGAACAGCCTGCTCGCATTCTTTAAACAGCTATTTGCAGAGAAGAAAAGATTTTTTCTCACCGCTCTCGTATTTTCTTCGGTGATCGGTTTGCAATTGGCCATGTTTTATTTGCAAACAGGGAGGGTCTTCGTGTGGTCGTACGGGCATGAAGGGTTCAATTTCAAGCATCCTGAATTATTCAACATCCTTTTTAGTTACCGTAAAGGATTATTCATTTACACCCCGCTGCTTTTGCTTGCCTTCTTCGGTTTGTTCTTCCTCGCAAGAGAGAACCGCTTCAGCGCCATTTTTCTTTTTATTTTGCTGGGCGGTTCGCTGTACGTTATTTCGTGCTGGTGGCAGTGGTGGTATGGCGGAAGTTTCGGGATGCGTCCGTTCATCGAGTTTTATCCGTTCATGGCTTTGCTGCTTGCTATCCTTCTCAGCCGTGCGCGCAGTATTGCCTTCAAAATATTTTCCTGGGCTTTTTGCCTGCTTTGCCTCATTTACACCCATCATCAAACCTGGCAATACCATTCGGGCATGATCCATTATATGGATATGGATGAGTCCCGTTTCTGGAAAGTATTCATGAGCTCCGATTTCAGTGTGCTCGGGCCGCCACCCGTTCCCGATAAAACAGATGAGCTTCAACACCTCGATAAAAAGCTTTCTTTCAGCAATGATTTTGATACCACCGGGGTGATGCGCCCCGACCAGGGCTTTTCCACGGAAGTAGCGCACTCAGGGAAATATTCCATTCGCCTCGATAAAAAAGTGAATTTCTCCCCGGGCTTTACTGTCTACGGATCGGCAATGGCCGGCATCAAGCGGCCAATGATCCATGCGAGCGTGATGATCTGTCTCCGGGATAAAAATACAGATGCCGTGCTGGTCATCGCGTACAAGAATGGAGAGCAGCAATACAATTGGCATGGCATCCCGTTAAAGGATAAGGTGAATAAGGTCAAAGAATGGAGTAAGGTTGATATTGTGGAAGAATTGCCTTTGCTGCGTTCGGCTACCGATAAAATGCAGGTGTATATTTACAGCACTTCCGAACCCCCGGTTTATATTGACGACCTTTTAGTGGAGATAGGGGAGAAGAAAGAATGATGCCGAAAAAATCATTATTATTGAACATCATATTGCATAGTTAAAATGCCGGTAGAACTTTCTGTCATTATTCCCATTTATAACGAGGAGGCGAACATCAACCTTCTTTATGAACGTTTGCAGAAAGTGGTTGCGGCCATCACGAATGATTATGAATTTATTTTCGTGAATGACGGGAGCAAGGATAAGTCTTTCTTGCTGATCAAATATCTCTGCCAGCAGGATCCACGGATAAAGTACCTCAACTTCAGCCGCAACTTCGGACACCAGATCGCTGTTTTTGCCGGGCTGGAGGCCTGCACGGGTAAGGCAGCGGTGATCATTGATGCCGACCTGCAGGACCCTCCTGAGTTGATCGGGGAATTGTATACGCGATTGAGGTCGGGATACGAAGTGGTGTACGCAAAAAGGAGATCGCGCAAAGGGGAAGGTTTCCTGAAGCGCTTTACGGCAAAAATGTTTTATCGTGTGCTGCAAAGGATCACCAACGTGGAGATCCCTGTGGACACAGGCGACTTCCGCATCATCGATCGCAAGATCGTTGACCTGTTGAAGCAAATGCCCGAACAACATAAGTATTTGCGCGGACAAATTTCCTGGCTGGGGTTCAATCACACTTTCGTGGAATATGACCGCGATGCCCGGCATGCAGGGAAAACAGGATACACGTATCGCAAAATGATACGCTTTGCATTGGATGGTATTACCTCTTTTTCCGATTTCCCGCTCAAGTTCGTGACCATGGCGGGCTTCGTGGTGTCGGGCATTTCTTTCTTACTTATGCTTTACGCCATCTATTCAAAATTCTTTTCAAAGACCTATCAAACGGGCTGGACATCGCTTATGCTCACCGTACTTTTCATCGGGGGCATTCAGCTGATCGGGATCGGGATCATTGGCGAGTATATTAGCCGCATCCATAGTGATGTGAAGAAGCGCCCGCTTTATATCGTGAGTGAAAGCAATATCGCTGAAGAAAAAAAATCCTGAGGGATGTCGAGCATTTTCCGCAAGCCCATTCATTTTATCCTCCTCGTTTTCGGGTTCATCTTTTGCTCCATTTCACTCGTTAACCATTACAACTTCCGCACCTTCGCATTCGACCTCGGCCTGTTCAATAACCAGCTGTACGATTATGCCCATTTCCGCATGAACGATTACAGTTTGATGAAGGAAGCATTCTCCAATGCCCTGGCCGATCACTTCTCCCTTATCACCCCTCTTGTTTCGCCCTTGTACTGGATCTTCGGCTCGTACACCATGTTGCTCGTGCAGATTTTTTTCCTGCTCTTCGGTGGCTATGGCATCTATGTATATTTCAAGAGCAGGAAACCGATGAATACCTGGCTGGCGGAGATGGCCGCGGTCCATTATTTTTCATTCTGGGCGTTGTACTCTGCACTGGGTTTCGATTACCACGAAAACGTGGTGGCCGCTTCGCTGGTCCCCTGGTTCATTTATTATTTCGAGCAACAAAAGCATGCCTTCAGTATTTGGTGCCTGGTTCTTATTCTCATCGCCAAAGAGAACATGGCTTTGTGGGCGGTTTTTATTTCACTCGGGCTTGCCATTATTCACCGCAAGGAGCGTAACCGGTTTTTTCGTGCCCTGCTTTATTCGGGCATTGCGGCCGTTTATTTTGTGACCGTTGTAAAATTCATCATGCCTTCGCTCGGCACCAATCACCCGGAGTTAGGGTATCATCATTTCAAGTACAGCTCGCTCGGGAAAAATTTCGGGGAAGCCATGCAAACCATTTTCCTTCACCCGCTTCACTTCATCAAATTATTTTTTGTGAACCACCTCGGTGATCCCGATGGGGACGGGATAAAGCGAGAATTATACATCACTTTACTTTTATCGGGCGGTTTCATTTTTATTTTACGCCCCGCGTACGCGGTGATGATACTTCCCATCATTGCGCAAAAAGTTTTGTCGGATGATTTTGGTAAATGGGGCATCAATTATCATTACTCCATTGAGCTGGCACCCATCACCTGCATCGCTTTATTCAACTGGATCGATAAAGGAACTTCAGTGGTACGCACGGCCGTGATCACTACCGCTGTTCTTATTTCAACGGGGCTCAGCACATTTTACAAACTCGAATACCGTGTTTCGAAATGGTACGACCCGCTTACGCAGCAATTTTATAATCCTGCGCATTACAAATGTGAGTTCGATCGTAAAAAGCTGCACGAGATGCTGGCCTTGATACCCGACACCGCTGCAGTAAGTGCGAGCACCCAGCTTGTGCCCCGTCTCGCTTTCCGCAGGGATATTTATGAGTTCCCCATTGTGGATAATGCCAGTTATGTGGCGGTAACCGAGGGAAGTTACGTTTACCCGCTAACGGCTTACGATTTTAAAAAGCAAATACAGGATTATTTATTCTCCATGGAATGGGAAGTGCTGTACGCGCAAAGCAACATTTATCTCTTCCATAAAAAACATCTCACTTCAGCCGATGTGGAGAAAGAAGGGATCAGCGGGGGCCTGGATGCCGATACTGCGCTTATTGCCGATATCCGCGACAAGGAATTTTTCGGGGAAATAAAACTGGATGATGCAAGGTTGAAGGCGCACCCGCTCAGCCATTACTTTGCATGGGTCAATTTCAGGTCACAAGGTGCTTTGCCGCCCGGGGCTGTTTTTCTCGTAGCCTCGCTCGAGGATGAACATGGTTCCTACAATTATCAAAGCAGTGATCTTTCCGCATCTGCTAACGGGCAGGTTGACGTTCACCTTATCACTGCCGACCTGCGCCCCAACAGCACGCTAAAATTTTACATCTGGAACAAAGGAAAGGTTCCCGTGAGCGTAGGGAAAATAAGTGTGGGAAGGAAAGGAAAGAAAATGAAGGTGGCTGAATGATCACACCGCGGTCACTGCGCGCTTCATCTGTTTGCGCGTCATCGAAGCCTTAATATCATCCAGCTCTCCTTTGGGAATAGCGCCAATAAGCTTACGGGTGTAATCCGTTTGCGGGTTGGAGTAGATCTGGTCCGCATCACCCATCTCTTCAATACGGCCCTGGTTCATCACCACCATGCGGTCGCTCATGAATTTCACCACCGAGAGGTCGTGCGAAATAAAAATGTACGTGAACTGGAATTCTTTTTTCAACTCGTTCAGCAGGTTCAGCACCTGGGCCTGTATGGATACGTCCAGTGCCGATACCGACTCATCGCAAATGATGAACTGCGGGTTGAGGGCGAGTGCGCGTGCAATGCAAATACGCTGGCGTTGTCCGCCCGAGAATTCGTGGGGGTAACGGTAAAAATGCGCCTCGTTCATGTTCACCCGGTTCAACAGGCTCATCACTTTTTCCTTGCGCTGCTTATCGTTCTCAAAAACACCATGCACCTTCATGGGCTCCATGATGGCTTCTCCAATGGTGATGCGCGGGTTCAATGATGAATAAGGGTCCTGGAAAATGATCTGCATGTGCTTGCGCAGCTCTCGCATATCTTTTTGGGTAATATTGGTGATGTTGCGCGAGCGGAAAACGATTTCGCCTGCAGTAGGCTCTATCAAACGCAAAATGGTCCGTCCCAAAGTGGTTTTGCCGCAGCCCGATTCACCCACCAGTCCCAAAGTTTCACCGGGATATACTTCAAAACTCACATCATCCACCGCCTTCACATAGCCTTTTGCCTTACCGAACACACTTTTATTGATGGGGAAATAGGTTTTCAGGTTACGTACCTGCAAAATGGGCTCTTTCGAATATAATTCACTGTGCTGGCTTTCGCGTTCCTGCTGCGTCACGATCAGTTTGCTGGTCACCTCTTCCACCGAACGGTTGCTTTCCGTCATCACACCTTCATCGTCCGTCTTCATAAAATCGCTTACGGTAGGCAGCCAGTGCAAACGCTTATTGAGCGGTGGGCGACAAGCGAGCAAGCCTTTGGTATAGGGATGCTGGGGATTCGCAAAAATATCCCACACCGTGCCCTGTTCTACAATTTTTCCTTTGTACATCACCACCACTTTGTCAGCCAGCTCGGCTATCACACCCAGGTCGTGCGTAATGAACATAATACCCATATCGTGCTGCTCCTGCAGGTCCTGCATCAGCTCCAATATGGTATGCTGCACGGTCACGTCCAGCGCGGTGGTAGGCTCGTCAGCAATCAAAATGGAAGGGTTGCAGCTCATCGCCATTGCGATCATCACACGTTGCTTTTGTCCGCCTGATATCTGGTGAGGGTAAGTGTCAAAAATATCTTCAGGCCGGGGTAACTGCACCTGTTTAAAAAGTTCTATCGTGCGCTCCTTTGCCACCTGGTAGGTCACGTGCTGGTGCAGCATAATCGCTTCCATTACCTGGTTACCGCAGGTATAAACGGGGTTGAGCGAGGTCATGGGCTCCTGGAAGATCATGGCGATCTCGTTGCCGCGAAAGCCGCGCATCTCGCGCTCGGGCAGTTTGCTCAGGTCAATAGTGCCTCTTGATTTGGAATGGTAAATGATCTCTCCACCGGTAATACGCCCGGGCGGGTTGGGAATAAGCTGCATCACTGAAAGTGCGGTAACAGACTTTCCCGATCCCGACTCGCCCACAATACCGATCGTCTCACCGCGGTTCAGGCTGAAGGAAATGTCATTCACCGCCTTCACCGTTTCATCTTCGGTGCGAAACTCCGTAACGAGATTCTTGATCTCTAAAAGAAGGTCTTTCGCCATACTGATACTACACCCGTTTTTTGAAGGACGCTAAAAGTACATTTTATTCAATTATTCGCAAAATTACAGAGGAGACTATGCCCGTAATTTAGACAGAGCAGGGGTTTTAAAGGATGAAGCTGGCAGGAGAGCTAATTTCAGAGTGGAAAGAGCCTGTTTTTATTTGTTTTTGGGCGCGTGGCACAAAAAGCGCCACCGGGCTGTTCGCTGCAAGTCCT
>DATDFI010000483.1:0-6807 GCA_036522695.1 Bacteroidia bacterium
ATTTCCTATTTGGGATATCAAAATTCATTTGGTGGCGGCTCTGGAGACGGGTTCCTTGTAAAATTTGATGCGAGTGGAAACCGTTTATGGGCCACTTATTATGGTAATAACGGGGATGACCGTGTACGAGGACTATGCCTGGATAACGCGGGAAACGTTTACCTGAGCGGATTTACTACAAGCATATCGGGTATAGCATCTGGCGGTGGGTTCCAGAATTCTTATGGAGGAGGCACTGGTGATGCGTTTCTTGTAAAATTTGATGCCAATGGTAACCGTATTTGGAGCACTTACTATGGTGGAACAAATGATGAATCCGGCTATGGGGTTACTACAGATGCGGCCGGGAATGTTTATTTGACCGGTGAATCTGTAAGTACAAACGGCATTTCCTACCTGGGCTTTCAAAATATGAATGGCGGATCGTACGATGCCTTTTTAGTAAAGTTTGATGCCAATGGCAACCGTATATGGGCTACTTATTATGGTGGTACCGGTGCTGAATTTGCTTTTGATGCGGTGACCGATGCAGGCGGCAATGTATACCTGGTTGGAGAAACAAGCAGTGCCACCGCAATTGCCTCAGGTGGTTTTCAAAATACCTACGGTGGCGCTTATGACGGTTTCCTTGTAAAATTCAATGCTTCAGGGGCTCGTCAGTGGGCTACTTATTACGGTGGCAGTCCGAGCGACTGCATAAGTGGTGTGTGTATAGACAATGCCGGAAGGATCTATTGCAGTGGTCAAACAGGCAGCACCTCGGGTATTGCTTCGGGTGGATTTCAAACTACTTTCGGAGGGGGCGCGTTTGATAATTTTCTCGTGAAATTTGATGGATCAGGATCCCGTATTTGGTCTACTTATTATGGCGGACCGGGCGATGAGAACCAGGATAATTCCTGCGAGACCGATGGATCCGGTAATATTTATCTCTCTTCCATTACCCCCAGCACATCGGGCATTGCTTCGGGCGGATTCCAGAACATCTATGGAGGTGGAACCAGTGATGCTTACCTCGTGCGTTTTGATTCATTGGGAAACCGCCTGGCTGCCACTTACTATGGAGGTTCCGGGAGTGATATGGGTTACGGGCTTTGTACGAACAGCCTGGGAAATGTTTATTGGGGTGGTATTACTTCCAGCACAACAAGCATTGCCTCGGGAGGATTTCAGAACACTTACGGTGGCGGGTCATATGATGCATTCCTTGTGAAATTGACCAACTGCTCCAATGTGCCTTCCTCGCCCGGCTCTATCTCCGGCCTCACCACCGTTTGCAGTGGATCAACAAACACGTATTCTATCAATGCTGTACCGGGAGCAACGTCATACACCTGGATTTTACCCGGTGGATGGAGCGGAACATCAGCTACCACTTCCATCACCGCTACTGCCGGGACAACCGGAGGAACGATCTCTGTCACCGCCAATAACGCCTGTGGCTCTTCACCGACTCAAACACTTACTGTTACCGTACCTTCAGTTACGTACAACGAAACCCAAACCGGCATGTGCGTTAACTGGCCACCTCAAACCTTAACTCCCGGAATTCCCGGTGGAGGAACTTACAGTGGGACTGCGGTGACCGGGAATACATTTGATCCCGCTGCCGCAGGAGCAGGATCCTTTTACATCGTTTACACCTTTACGGATATAAACGGATGTACCAATGCAGATTCATCGCTTATCACGGTTGGACTATGTACCGGAACCGGCCAGGTGACTGATAACAGCGAACAACTATTCCTGTATCCCAATCCCTTCAGCAATACTTTTGTGATCGTAACGCAAGGTGAGTGCCAGGTGATGACGCTTTTCAACGTACTTGGAGAAGATCTCGGCCGCTGGATATTAAAGCAAGGCGAAAACAGCATTGATCTGCACCAACTGGAAACAGGGATCTACTTCATAGAGGTTAGATCCGGGAACCAAATGATCACCAGGAAGATCATCAAAGAGTAACGCGAATTTTAAACAATCCCGGAAATTAAAAAGCCGCTCCAATTAATGAAGCGGCCTTTCATTGATAAAAAGAATTTCTATTTCTGCGTAGTTGTTTTTTTATCCCACTCTTCTTTTGTCATTACCGTCACCGCTTCCATTTTATCCTTTTGTACGGTAGTATTGAACTTCTTCAGATCGGTATTGAAAAGATCATCTGCTTTTTTCATGGCATCTTCCAGTTCCTTGCGCAGGCCCTTCAAACGTTCGATCTGTGAATCGGTGGGGCGGCCCTCAAATGAATTCACGCTGAAATAAACATCTGCTATCTTCTCGCGTATCTTTTCCTCACCCGTTATCGCAGTACCTTCGATGGAAGCTGCGAGCAAAACGAGAATATCGTTGATCTTTTTCTCCAGCGCATTTGCAGAAGCGATCATCAGCTTATCCGAAGCGGTATTGGTTTTCGCATTCACCTGGTCCTTCACATCCTTCAACTTATCGCTCAGGAAAGCCAGATCTTCCTGCAGCTTGCGGATCTCGTCCAGCGTTTCCTGCCTCATCTTACGGTCCTCAACGGAATAAGGTGCGGTGGGATCGTACTTCATTTCTATTTTTTGTTCGATCACCTTATCATCGTGGATGAGCTTTACCGTATACGTTCCTTCGGGAATAAGCGGACCGAAGAAACCGCTGTAATCCAGCTTCACTCCACCGGCCACGCGCGGAGGCTTGCCGCGCATATCCCAGGTCACCATGTTCACACCTTTACGCTTGCTGGCCGGCAGCGACTTGATGAGGTTACCCTGCGCATCGTAAAATTCAATTTTTACCTCGCCCGAAGTAACACGGTCCTTCAAATAATACATGATCACAAAATCTTCTGTTGAATTATCACCGGAATATCCCCCCCCGCTCGGCCAGGCTCCTCCATACTTACCGCTGGTGATGTAATGCGGGCGCGTGGGAATGAAAACCATGTCCTTCGTCATGAGGTCAGCATTCAAGCTGCGAATGGGCGTGATGTCATCGATAATGATGATGCCGCGGCCATGCGTGGCCAGGATCACATCGTTTGTTTTTGAATTGATCTGTATATCGCGCACCGCAACAGGAGGAACACCGGCCGTGTACTGTACCCAATTTTTCCCTCCATCCATCGTCATCCACAACCCCATTTCTGTACCCGCGAACAAAAGGTTCGGATCAACAAGGTCCTGCTTGATCTTGTGGGCGTAACCTTTCATATCGGCAGTAGAGATCTTTGTCCAGGTTTTACCTGCATTGGTGGTCATGTAGATCCAGGTACGCATATCGCCTGTGGCGTGACCATCAAACGTTGCGAAAGCGGTATTCTTATCATACGTGCTCGCATCTACACTGCTCACCCAGGTACAAGCGGGCAGGCCCGGAATATTCTTTACAACATTGTTCCAGGTCTTTCCCCCGTCCATGGTCACTTGCAAATTCCCATCATCCGTCCCCACCCAGATCATGTTCTCATCTTTAGGTGATTCACATATCGTGAAAATCGTGCAATGATTTTCAGCGCCCGAATTGTCAGTAGAAAGTCCACCGGATTTTTCCTGCTGAAGCTTCATCGGGTTATTCGTGGTGAGGTCAGGGGAAATGCGCTCCCAGGTATCGCCTTTGTTGTGCGAGCGGTACAAATATTGCGCCCCGAAATAAATTGTTTTAGGATTGGTGGGACTTACCTGTATGGGCGTGTTCCAGTTGCAGCGTAGCTTTTTCTCACCGGGCAATTCATAAGGCTTAATACTTTTGAATTCATGTGTGCGTTTGTTCACGCGCTGAATTTCTCCTCCCTGTGACTCACTGTAGCAAATATCCGGGTCGCTTCCATCGGGCTGCACCCAAAAACCATCACCCCCGCCCACATTGTTCCAGTCCTTATTTTCAATCCCATTCTCGCTTTGTGATGGGGCATACCAGGAACCATTGTCCTGCAAGCCTCCATACACATTGTAAGGATCGGCATTATCAAAAGTAACATGATAAAATTGCGAAACGGGAAGATTGCCGAACATGGTCCAGCTGTTGCCCCGATCGAGTGACTGGTACACTCCTCCATCGGTACCGAGAAGCAAGTGACTGTTATTATTCGGATCTATCCACAAGGCATGCTGATCGGAATGCACCCAGCCTCCTTCAAAAGAAGATTCCTTGAACGATTCGCCTCCATCGCTGCTGATGGACATACTCAGGCTCGGGCGATAAATGCGTTTGGGATCAACAGGATCGATGGCGATCACGCTGAAATAAAAAGGCCTCCACGTCACATTTTGCCCAGCACTTTTCTTCACCCAATTCTCTCCTCCATCGCTGGTGGAATACAAAGCGGTGTTCGCGGATTCAGCGATAGCGTACAATTTATTCGGGTCGCTGGGGGAAATCGCTAAACAGATCCTTCCTAATTCCTGCCCGTCAAAACCATTCTGGATCTTTTTCCAGGTCTTGCCTCCATCCGTACTTTTCAATAACTGGCTTCCTTTCCCACCGCTCATGAACGACCAGGGCGTTCTGCGGAACTGCCACATCGAAGCATAAATGATATTCGGGTTTTTAGGGTCGATCACCACATCCGCACAACCCGTTTTCACATCGGAGTAAAGAATTTTGCTCCAGGATTTTCCGCCATCGGTCGTTTTATACAAGCCACGGTTCTTGCTGTCGCTCCACAGGGCACCGGGCACCGCTACATAAACGATATCAGAATTCGTTGGATCGATCGCGATCTTGCTGATGCGCTCACAACTGTCCAGCCCCACTTTTTTCCAGTTGGTGCCCCCGTCAAACGTTTTATACAATCCTGTCCCCACGGAAACACTGTTGCGCATATTGCATTCACCCGTTCCCGCCCAAACCACCTCGGGATTTTTTTGGTCGATCACCAATGCGCCTATCGACTGGCTGAATTTATCGAACACGGGTTTGAAGGAAACACCTGCCGTGGTGGATTTCCAGATGCCTCCCCCGGCAGTGCCGATGTAAATAATGCGGGGGTTATTGTTCACCGCATCGATAGCTGTGATGCGGCCGCTCATGGTAGCAGGACCGATCTGCCGGCCCACCATGGAGCCGAACATGCTCGAAGAGATCTTCGGGGCCTGGACAATTTTTTTATCGGGCGGCTGGGCCTGCGCCAGTGCGCAGTTAAGCAGGAAAAGGATCGCAAATATTTTTTTCATACGCTTGGATTTTTGAAAGGTGTTTTATTTCCCCTGGTTGCTATCGTTCTTCTTCTCCTCTTTCGGCATCACGAAATCATTTTCGTTGAGGGGGACGTTGAATTCCACTTTTTCAGTGATGAATTGCCAGGCTACTTTTCCATCGTTGTAACCTTCGGTGGTGTGGGCCATCATAATGCCGTTCTCCTGCCGGTAATCCGAAAAATAAGTTTCGCCTTCATATTCCTTATCCTGGAATTTTTGTTTCGTTTTTTCTTTCAGCACCAAATATGTTTCGGCATCGATGTAAAAATAAGTGATGGACTTACTCGGCATGGTGACCATGATAAGATACACATCCACCCCTTCAAAATCTTCCTTGCCCAAATAATCGGCTGTGCCGCCAAGCTCTTTGTAAACCATGAGCAAGGGCTCGAGGCGGGGATTTTCCTGGTAACCCTGGGTTTGCTCTTCGTTCATTTTGTGAGCAGCCTTATCACCGCTGAACGGCTGAATATACCAGCCCATTTTTGTTTTCGAATCGTAAGCTTCAATACTGGTCATGCCCATGATGGTGGTCTCCGAGCGGTGACTGCCGTTTTGGGTAGAGACGGAAGTGGTTTTAATATCCATCCCCATTCCTTTGGCCGTGCCGGTAGTGCGAATGGAGGTAAGACTTTTGTATTTGTCGCGCCCGCCAATGGCTTTCACATATTTTTCAATGATCTCGTCAGCGGTTTGAGCGAGTACGCTGCCTGCCATGGCAAAAAGGAGCAGGCTCATGAGGAGTCGTTTCATTTTCTTATTTTTTGAGCGCGATAAAAATAGAATAATAAGGTGAATGAGCAAGCCCGCTCATACCTTTATATGACCGCTGGTGGCGGTAAGAGTGGCCCGGGGCCCGGTTGCTTCACTTTTTCACGAGGCGGTCGCCCTTGCGCATATACATGGCACTCCAGTTCCTTTTCAGGCTGCAGCTGACCCGGATCTTATCTTTTGAAATAAATACGGGGTGATCGAAATGATCATCGCCTTCCGGCTCAATATTGCTTTGGCGCCCTTCGTTCTCTTCCTTGTTCGAATACTCCCAATGCTCGGAGTAATGGGTCTGCAGGTCAAAGATCATTTCCATTTTATCGGGGTCAATGAGTTTAATGCCGCCCGACACACTGCTCATGGCATAGTTGGCACACATGTGCGACCAACCCGCTCTCCATTTTATGATCAATTCCAACCTTCCGCTCCCGTTAAAATCAACACGCATAAATTCCACCTTATCACTTTCAGTTGTTCCGAGCCCCGGGTCATAAATAATATAAAATGAATCCTTCTTTACAGCCATCCATATCTTATTGTCAAAATACGAATCAGAAGTATCGAAGAAGCAAACAGGCAAATCCTTGAGAGAGCAGAAAACCCGCTTTAAAATGGCATCGCCAGGTGCGATCGTATCAACCGGTTGAAGTGCGACAGGAAAAAGCGTGTCGGGCAGATCATGCTGAGCCTTTGCGCAAAAAGCGGGGAAAAGAAAAATAAAAGAGATCAGCAGTGTTTTCATTTTAGTTCCCGCTTCAGTCAAGCAAATAAGAAAAGGTAAGCGTATACGAATTCACCAGCGATCTCATGTGATCTTTCATCAATGGAATATTATACCCTGCATAAATTTGTCCCCACCAGG
>DATDFI010000484.1:0-8617 GCA_036522695.1 Bacteroidia bacterium
CCAACGGGATCTATTTTGTCCGCATCAGCGGTGCTGACGGGCATCTTCTTACCCGCAAGCTCATCATCGCGCGATGAATCCCAACGAGGTGAATGACCTCCCCGAAGAGCAGGAGGACAAAGAGCTGTTCGAGCATTTCAGGTTTACCATTGACAAAGGCCAGGAGCTGCTGCGCATCGATAAATTTTTGATGAACCGCATCGAGAATGCCTCTCGGACCAAGATACAGGCGGCTGCCGAGGCGGGTTGCATTCACGTGAATGGAAAACCCGTGAGATCGAATTACAAAGTGAAGCCGGCCGATCTTATTACGGTAATGCTGCCGGACCCCCCGCGCGAAATAGAACTCATCCCGCAAAATATTCCTATCAATATTCTTTATGAAGACGATGACATCATCATCATCAATAAGGAGGCGGGTATGGTGGTGCATCCCGGTTACGGGAATTACAAGGGAACATTAATGAATGCGCTGGTGCATCATTTCGAAAACCTGCCCGTGAGTAAAACGCAAAAGGTGGAAGCGAACCTGAGGCCCGGTCTTGTGCACCGCATCGATAAAAATACTTCGGGTATTATCGTGATCGCGAAGAATGAACTGGCGATGACGCGCATGGCGAAAAAATTTTTCGATCGCGATATCGACCGGACTTACCTCGCGCTGGTATGGGGAGATTTTGCGGAGGAAGAAGGTACGGTGACCGGCAACATCGGAAGAAGTTTGAAGGACCGGAAGCGCATGGCGGTTTTCCCGGATGGAGAATACGGGAAAAATGCGGTCACGCATTGGAAGGTGGTGGAACGCTTCGGGTATGTTACGCTTATTGAATGTAAGCTGGAGACGGGCCGCACGCACCAGATACGCGTGCACATGGAATACATCGGCCACCCGCTTTTTAATGATGAGACCTATGGTGGGAACAAGATCTTAAAGGGCACCACCTTCACCAAGTACAAACAATTCGTTGAAAATTGCTTTGAACTGATGCCGAGGCATGCGCTTCATGCGAGATCGCTCGGCTTTAAGCATCCCGGTACCGGCAAATACATACATTTTGATTCGGAATTGCCGGCCGATATGAAGGCAGTGATAGAGAAGTGGAGGAGTTACGCGGTGAACCGAAAGCTGGAAGAATAGATCCACATGATCATTCCACCTTGATCACCCCCTTTTTGATGGTGAGGCTGTACAACACGGATGTGTCCACATCGTTGCCATCCAGTTTCCCTGGTGCCCATTTCTTGAGCTGTTGAAAGATCTCCAGCACCTCGCGATCGAGATCATCTTTACCGGATTTATTGTCTACCTCGCAGCGGATCATCTCGCCTGAACAATTGATGATAAGGTTCATCATCATTTTCCCTTTGAATTTGGGGTTGGCTTTGAGCCATTCCACCTCGCTGTTCAGTTTCTTTTCAAGTTCCGTTTTACTCATGGGAGGTTTTGCTTCTTCCTGGCCCTTGAAGCCGGGAAATAAGGCGTATACATTATGAATGTCGCATACCCCCGGGAGGTCGCCTTTTACTTCCATTCTTGCCACGAACTGTGCGCGGGAAGCGAATGAAAGCAGGAGAACGATAGAAAGCAAAGGGATCTTTTTCATGTGTTTGTTTTTTTATACGGAAGAATAACGCTTAAACCATGGTTTTGTTACAATAGGTTTGTGGGTCTATATCCCGTACATCAATGGAGATCACCGGCACATAAGGAAACATTTCCTTGAGTTTAGTGATGATGCGCCTGGCGAGATCATTCTTTTTCTCTGTACTCCTGCCACCCATGATGTGGGCATGGATATGAATGAAATCTTTTTGTGTGCCGCCCACCGTAAAATGCCGGAAAGGGATCATCCTCACCTTGATGTCACCCTTTTTAAAAAGCCGGGTTGCGTTCGCTTCATCAAATATGCACTGGATGATGGAACCAGGTTCCTGGTGCTTCAGCACATTCTCCGAACAATCGATAATGAAGTGGGGCATGTTTAATACTTCTGAGAAAGGATCAATCCTTGTCCACGAACATCATTACCGCGATCCAGTAATCGTGGTAATTGGAATTGGCTTTCCAGAGGGAACTGGAGCCGTGAACACCGTCCACCGCAGGGGAAAAAATGGTTTTCTTTTTGGAGATCACACCGTTCATCAGCTCGTTCACATCCTTGCGCTCCTGCGTTGTGCACAGTACCAGGACCGGCTTATCGAGTTTGGAAATACTTTCGCCCACCTTTAATTTTTTCCCGAAATATTCCCCGGGGCTGAACGCGATCACTGCTGCCACTTTGAAATTGTTCACCGCAAGCTTGAGCGCGAGCGAGGCTGAATACGAACTTCCCACCAGCCAAACCCTTCTTTTACTTTTTTCATACAGGTAATCGATGGCCGCAGTGATGTCCTGTTCCGCATCGAGGTAATCGGTCTTCTTTTTGTTCTTCACTGCTTCTTCGTGGGTCATGTTCTTGATCCCGTTCACTTCGCCACCCGATCGCAGGTCGACCGCAAGGCAATTATAGCCGAGGTGGTTGAATTTTTTTGCGGTCTCCTTGTATTCACCACGACTGTATCCGGCCTGGTGAAGGAGCAGCATGTAGGGAAGCGTATCGCTCGCCACGTAAAGATCGGCAGTGATGGTAAGCCCGTCACCCGAAGGGAAGGTAATGGTTTGCTGGGCTGCTGCATTTATGGATGCAGCGAGTACGAATAACCCGATAAATCTTTTCATATACTTAAATGTAATAAATCCAACGGAATGGAGGAACGTGTCATTTTTGACACCTGCGTTATGTGCTTGCTTTCTGCAATTCCTCCCTGTCCAGGAAATAATCATGATCGCTGCGGTACATTTCATAGCCCATGGCTTTGTTGATATTGATCATGGGAAGATTGGCGCTGAAACATTCCGTTTTTACGTTAGTGATATGAGGATATTCATCCAGGAGTTTTTCCAGCATTTTCGCTTTCATCCATTTCGCAAGCCCCTTTCCCCGCCATGGAAGCATCACCCCGGTGATGCGCTGGTCGGCTGCCGGTGAGTTTTCCTGCATCAGCACCATGCTTATACCTATCAATTCATTGTTTTTATTTCTCAGGAAAAGATGAAGAGGCTTTTGTCCTGAACCCCTGGTGTTCTCCTGTGCGTTTCGCAAATACTGTGCATCCACGTGAAAGGGAATGCTGCGGTCCTGGCGTGGCATATCGTTCACCATTACGTTCGAAACGATGGCCACTTCATCCAGCAAGTGTTCGGGAATGAATTCCACCCACTTTATGGTAAGTCCTTCAATTTCTACGATAGGATTATTAAGCCAGGACTGCAGCAATTCTTTTTTCACGGAATGGGGGTCGAGCCTGAACCATGAACCGGAATTGGAAAGCCGGCCTTTTAATTTTTCGGCTATGCCTTTCATAGCGGGCTGCATCACCCTCCACAGGCATTTTTCATGTCCGTGCGCGGCCATGCGTTCCAGCAATGCTGCTGCGATCAGCTTCTCCAGGCCCTCAAAAAAATATTCATCCGGAACATAACAATGAACACTGTTATTCTGTGAGGGTTTTCCTTTATTGATGATCCAGTAGCGGGTGTAGCCTATCATTTTGTCATCCTTCATCAAAAGGTTGATGCTGAGATCTTGCGTGGTGATGCGCTGGGTGCGGTCCTTAATGAACGAGGAGAGATCAGGCGCAAGGGCTTCTTCGAACTCATTGCTGAAGCGGAGGCTGAGCGCATAAAATTCCTTCCAGCGTGTTTCAGGGAAGGAATGCGGATCGAGTAAGCTGTGGTTGTACATTTAGCTGCAAGTTATTCCAAACGGGAGTGCGATTTCTTCTTATTTTTAAGCCATGGAACCCATTATAGCACCTTCTATCCTTTCGGCCGACTTTGCCAATTTACAGCGAGATGTTGAAATGATCAACAAGAGCGAGGCCGATTGGTTCCACGTAGATATTATGGACGGGGTGTTTGTTCCCAATATCTCTTTCGGGTTCCCGGTGATAAAGGCGATCAAAAAACACGCAAATAAACCTCTTGATGTGCATTTGATGATCGTTGACCCCGATCGTTACCTGCAAACATTTAAAGAAGCCGGTGCCGATCTGCTTACTGTTCATCTCGAAGCCTGCACACACCTTCACCGTACGGTGCAGGCCATTCGCGGGCTGGGCATGAAGGCTGGCATTGCGCTCAATCCCCATGCTTCCGTTTCGCATCTTGAAGACATCATTGCCGATATAGACCTCGTTTGCGTGATGAGTGTGAATCCGGGCTTTGGCGGACAAAAATTCATTGCTAACACTTTTACCAAGATCGCACAGCTTAAGAAATTAATAGAAGAGAAAGGCTCCGGTGCAAAGATCGAGATAGATGGTGGTGTTGACCTGGCCAATGCTCCCGAATTGCTGAATAAGGGGGCGCATGTGCTGGTGGCCGGCAACACGGTTTTCTCTTCTCCCGATCCGGTCAAGACCATTTCACAATTGAAGCATTGCGTTTAATACGCAGTAATGTACGTCCCGCGTTATTATATGGAAGAAGACCTTGCAAAGCTCGCTGGCTTTATGCGTGCGCACAGTTTCGGTGTGCGCATCAGTGCCGGTGAACGTGTTCATGGCGCTGGTGAAAAAGAGAATATTGAAAAATGAATAGATTCCTTCTTACATATACCATCTTCCATCTTTCATTTTCCATCTCATGGAGCCAGCTTCCCGATACGGACATATGGCTGTTGAAGATGAAAAAGAAGGATACGGTGTTTGCCTTGTCCGATGCTGTTAATATCACCAACCGCGCGGGTTATGATAACCAGCCTGCATTTTCTCCTGAAGGAACGTATATTCTTTACACTTCCATTCGTGATGACGGCCAGGCCGATATTTATAAATACGACCTTAAGGCGAAGGCGATCACCGCTTTTTGCAATACGCCCGAGAGCGAGTATTCACCCACGTTCACGCCCGATAAAAAATTCATTTCCACAGTGCGGGTGGAAAAGGATTCTGCGCAACGCTTATGGAAATTTCCGCTTGGAGGCGGACCTCCCGAATTGGTAATGAAGAACGTGGATTCCATTGGTTACCATTGCTGGATCAATAATGATACGGTGGTGATGTTCATTCTCACCGATCCCTTCACCCTCCAGCTCGCCAATGTGCAAACACAGCAAACAACGGTGGTATCCGACAGCATTGGCAAATCATTGGTGCGTTTCCGCATGATACGCTCGGCCGGCACTTTGTTCATTCGCAGCGTACGTGGGAAGAACATGATCTGTTTTACCCCGCTTAAGTTCTTCCGGAAAAACAAATTCGAGGTGAACGAAGTGATCGCGTTACCGGAGGGGAGCGAGTACTTTTGTTTTTATAACAACTGCCTGTTTTGCGCGGTTGGGGGAAAGATATTTATGTCGGAGATGATGAAGGACAGCGGCTGGACGCAGATCGCTGACCTTACAGCTTCGGGCATTACAAAGATCACCCGCCTGGCCATAAGCGGTGACGGCATGTATATGGCTGTAGTTAATTCAAAGTAAAATGTTAGAGAGCAAACACGAGCCACCGCTTTCGCGCGGGCAATTTGCAAGGCGTATCACCCGCAATGTTTTACTGGCCTTTGCCATTCTTTTTGTCTCCCTTTCGATCGGGATGATCGGTTATCACTTTACAGATGATCTCGGCTGGGTCGATTCATTTTACAATACCTGCATGATACTTACAGGCATGGGCCCGGCAGCCGAAATGAAAACAGATGGCGCTAAACTATTCGCTTCGCTTTATGCTTTATACAGCGGGGTGGCCTTCCTTACTTCAATAGCCGTAGTGCTGGTGCCGGTTTTACACCGCATCATGCACGTCTTCCATTTTAAGGTAGAGGATTAGTTCAGCTTCTTGCCGAAGAAGTTCACCGCAATGAGTTCGGTGAGGAGCATGCGCTTGCCTTTGTAAACGGCCGTGATCCACGCATCGGTAATGCCTTTTTGGATGCAGAGCTGGCGGAACGCTTCGGCCTCACGCAAGGTTTTGAATTGCTTCATCGTAAAGCGGGTGATGCCATCGGGGTAAGGGATGATCTCGGCCGGACCATAAGGTTTCATTTGCGGGTATTTGAAATTCTCGGGATGGCGGTATGCACCGATCTGCACTTTAAAGATCAACCCGTCCACGCAAAAATTTCCTCCGTCACCCATGGCCATGAATTGCGCATACACTTCTTTATCGTTAAGGTCTTTGCCGATAAATGCTGAGAAATCCAGGCCGGGGTTTTGCGGGCAGGGAACGGTATCGGTTTTGAGCGGGGGATTGTTGAGGATGTCATGGTATTCGGGAACGGTTTTGGGCAACCCGAAATAAAATACAGTGATGAACGAATCGGATGCTTTCGGTTCCTTCTCCTTCAGCATATTTTTGAAATTCTCCGCATCGAGCAGGGTCTTGAAAGGCCCCATGGTGTATCGCCAGGTACCATCGGGATATTTTTTCTTCGTGATGGGTCCGTATTTCTCGAGGAATTGCAGTTTGAAATCATTGGTATCCGTCACCGAACCGATCTCGATCTTATACTCGAGGCCATCGATAACGCGGCTGCCGTTCTCTTTTAAAACATTGTCGTATTCCTTATCATCCTGCAGGCTGAAGACCCCGCTCTTGGAAGCAACCACCTTTGGATTGTTGGAGATATCGCAGCCTTCGATGAGGTAATCGTTCATATAATATTCCGTCATCAACTGGTTCTTTCCATGATCATTCACCGTAACATGCGCATCGGTAAAAAGCGCTTCGCGCTCCACTATTTTTTGCCGTAACAGGTCGGCATCGGACAAGGTTGATAAATTGCCCATGGAGAATATGGTATGACCCAAGGCATCTTTTTGACTTTCTATGGTGCCAAGATCAGCGATCTTGTTTCCTGAAAAATCACTTGCATTTTCATAAGTGCCAAGCACCACCGTATAACTTACACCCTCTTTTTTAATTCCCCCGTATTGCTGCAGCAATTTCTGGTATACGCGGGCCTGGCATACATTAGGCTTGTTTTCTTCCTTGTATTTATTGATCTGGCTGTTGATCCTGTTCTCAAGTTTCTTTCGTGAAGTGTCGGCCACCACCAGGTTCACACTGTCCTTGCCCGGTGTTTTGAAGTTCACATCGAAATCCGTTTGCACAAAAGTTTCGATCTTTTCCACGTTCACATATTCCACGTGTTCCTGTCCTTCCACTTCAAACGCCACTTTGTAATTCACACCGGGCGTAAGCGCCACCACGTATTTTCCGGAGGAAGAATTGGTGTGGAAGGTACCCTTGTTATCGCCTGTGGTGGAATCGGAAACATTAATGGTGGCATCAATAGGTTTGCCATCCATGGTTACTACGCCCACTACCAATGCGAGTACCGGTTTTTTTACGATGTTGAGTCCCGAGGCAATGTAAATATCCTCCTGCCCGTACCCTCCCTTTCTGTTGGAAGAAAAATAGGCACGATCTCCATCGGGACTGATCACGTAATAAAGATCGTCTTCAGTGGTGTTAACGGGGTAGCCGAGGCTCACGGGTTCCGAAGCGCCCGAATCGGAGAAAACAGTGTAAAATACATCGTAGCCGCCCATGCTCTTATGGCCTTCGGAGCTGAAATAAAGTGTCTTTCCGTCAGCATGCAGGAAGGGCGCATCATCATTATAAGGTGTGTTGATCTTAGGGCCGAGGTTTTGCGCAGGACCCCATTCGCCTTTGGCATCTTTATGCGAAACATAAAGGTCGCGGCCGCCAAAACCACCGGGACGTTCGCTGGAGAAATAAAGGGTTTTTTCATCGGGCGAAAGGCATACGCTGCCTTCCCAGAAATTGGTGTTGATGTTTTTACCCAGGTGCACGGGCGCACTCCATTCCGTACCGGAAAGCGTACTCATGTAAATGTCGCCTTTGTCTTTGAGCGTGCTCTTGAAAAGAAATAATTTTTGTCCGTCAGAGGAGAGGGCGATGCTCGCATCATGACTTTTGGTGTTGATCGTTTTGCCGATGGGCTGTGGTGCCTGCCATTTCCCGTTCACCTGGTACGAGATGAAAACATCTTCATAATAAATACCGGAAGAATCGGGCTTGAGGCGCTCGTTCTGGCGTCCTCCCGTGCTGCGTGATCCGCGATAGGTGAAGATCAGCACCGTCTCATCGGAGGAAACAACAGGAACATATTCAGCATCACTGGTATTGATCGGTTGGCCCAGGTTATCGATCTGGATCTCTGTTTCGTTCTCCACCAATTCGCGGGCGTTGTTGCAGTATACAATGTAATGCTCAGCCGTTTTCTTTTTCTCGGCCGGGGGCTTTTTGGAAATATAGAGGTTGAAAGCTTTTATCGCGTCATCGAATTTATAATTGAGGTGATAGGCGCGGCCGAGGTAAAAGTAAAGGTCCTCGATCTTATTGTTGAGTTTTTCTGCCTCGAGGAGGTAGGTGATGGCCTTTTCTTTTTCATCCGACTTATACATGTAGCAGATCCCCGTCATCATGTTGAAATAAGGATCTTTAGGATGGGCCGTGGCCAGTTGCTCGAAAGCTTTCAGCGCATCGAGGTAATTTTTCTCATCGTAGTAGTACTCGGCATCGTCCCACAGGTCCTGTTCTTCTTTTG
>DATDFI010000485.1:0-3730 GCA_036522695.1 Bacteroidia bacterium
CTCCTCCTCCCCCTCCTCCCCCTCCTCCTCCCACGGTTAGAACGGTGCAATTCACTCCGCCCAAACCTTCGGAGCAGGATGACGATAAACCACCTCCCAAGCAAGAGGATATAAAGGACCAGAACCTTAGTGATAAGGACCGCGAAGGCGCTGATGGCCCTCCCCCTCCTCCTGAAGTGCATAACGATGTGGTGGATGATAACCAGGTTTACAACAATGCCGAGCTCGGTGAGCAGGCGGAGTTTCCCGGTGGAATGACTGAGTTGTTCAAGTTCCTGCAAAAGAACATTCACTACCCTGAGTTCGAGCGCCAGGAACACATATCCGGTAAGTCCATTCTTACCTTTGTAGTGGAAAAAGACGGAAGCATTTCCGATGTACAGGTGGTGAAAGGTGTTCCCGGTGGCCCCGGTTGTGATAAAGAGGCCGTTCGCGTGGTGAAGATCATGCCGAAATGGAACCCCGGCAAACAAAACGGTCACCCGGTACGTGTAAAATATGCATTGCCTGTTAAGTTCTCCCTCAGCGGAGGTGAATAAGCCAGGTGATAATGATTAAAAAGAAAAGGCGTCTCCCCGAGAGCGCCTTTTCTTTTAGATATAAGGTATTTTTACAATGCGTTCGAAATACTTTTACTATTTTGGGTTGGCTATGGTTGCAGTATACCTTATTTTAGGGATACTGCTTCTTATCTTTGACCTGCCCCTTAACGTGACCCGCAGCGGGCAGTTGGCTGTTGGAGGTGTACTTATCGTTTATGGCCTTATGCGCGGGTTTATGATATGGCGAAAGCGAAACCATGAAAATGAAGAATAGATATTTTATATGGTTCCCGGTATCTTTTTCCATCGCTCTTTTTTCCTGCGGTGGAGGAGCCACACCCGATGGACATCAAACCATCACCACCGATGAGGCCACTTACGGTTCCTGTTCGGTGAGCGTGGATGAATCGTACTCCATTATCATGGATGCCGAGCGCGATGCGTTTGAGGCCACTTACCCCGATGCGCATGTGAAAGTTGTTTACAAGCCCGAGGGCGAATTGGTAAAGGACCTTATGCGCGCGGGCGATTCTACGCGTTTTATCATGATGAGTCGCGATTTGAATGATGAAGAGCGGAAGTTTTTCGAGTCGAAGAATTCCCACCCCAGCGTGCTCAAGATCGCTTATGATGCGGTAGCGATCATCTCGAATAAGGATAATATGAACGATTCGCTCAGCTTGAACCAGCTCAGGCAGATCCTCGCTGAAAAGCTGGTGACCTGGAAGCAGGTGAATGCGAAAGAGAAGGACGATACCATTAACATCGTTTTTGATAACCGTCAGTCGGGCAATGCGCGGTTCATCCAGGAACATTTCCTGCAGGATGCGAAAGGGAAGCTGCCCCCGCACTGTTATGCCGTCAATTCAAATTCGGATGTAATTAATTATGTTTGCGAGCACAAAAATGCGTTGGGTGTGATCGGGGTGAACTGGATCAGCGACAAGGATGATTCGCTCAGTAAGGAGATCATGAAAAAGATAAAAGTAGTGGCCATTTCCTCGGATTCTCTTCCCAACGAATATTATAAACCCTACCAGGCGTACATCGCCCAAAAGAAGTACCCGCTCTGGCGCGAGGTGTATATCATTAACAGGGAGGGCCGTATGGGTCTTGGCACAGGCTTTGCTCATTACATCGCAGGGGATAAAGGTCAGCGTATCATCCTCAAATCAGGCCTTGTACCGGCCACCATGCCCGTTAGAATAGTGAACATCAATAATGAATGAGAATAAAATTATGAGAACACGAACAATCCGCCCGCTTGTTTTTTTTGCTTGTCTTCTTTTCGCATCCGCCCTGCGCGCGCAAACGCTCAACGATGTGATGAAGTACCTCGATAACGAACAGTACGAAAAAGCGCAAAGTGCACTTAAAAGCCTCATCGCTTCTGCGCCTAATAACGGGGACAATTATTTCTGGTTAGGGGAGAGCTATTTTAAATCCGATGACATGGATTCGGCCCGCATGATGTATGATATGGGGTTGAAAAAAAATCCGGGCAACGCACTTTGCATGGTGGGGTCTGGAAAAGTGCTTTGGTTTGAAGGAAAAAGCGATGAAGCGAAGAAAATGTTTTACAATGCAGGCGTGGTGATAGCCGATAAGACCAGCAAACTCACCAATCAGCAAAAAGCGATGATCTGCCTTAAGATCGCTGAAGCATACATCATTGCTCCCACCAAAGACCTGAACGAGGCCATGAACCAGGTCAACAAGGCAGCCATGTTCGATCCGAAAAATATCCTGGTTCACATTTACATGGGCGATGCCCTGTATGAAAAAACACCCGGCAATGCCACGGATGCTATCGCTGAATACAAAAAAGCAATAGAGACGGATAAAACTTCTCCTCTTCCTTATTTCAAAAAAGGGGTTTTGTATTTCCAGGCTAAAAATCCCGATGCATCTTTATCGGAGCTGGATAATGCGCTTAAGGTAGATTCAATGTTCGCACCGGCATGGCGCATGAAAGGCGAGGTGTTTTATTCCCAGGCCAAACTCGACCAGGCATTGGCTGCATACCAGCGATACATCAGCATCAACAAAGGCAGTTGTAACGCGCGTGTACGTTATGCAGCGTTCCTGTATCTCTCCAAAAAATTCCAGGAGAGCATTGACCTCTGCAAGCAGCTTGAAAAAGAAAATTGCACCGGCAACAGCCTTATCTATCGCCTCATGGGTTATTCTTATCTCGAGTTGGGCAATACTACTGACGGGTTAACTGTGATGGATACTTACTTCAAAAAACGTTCGCCCGAAACCACCATTTTCCAGGACTATGAAACGTATGGAAAACTGCTCGAGAAGTCCGGGAAGGACTCGGTTGCCATTGATTTTTATAAGAAGGCGCTCGATAAAGACTCAACCAAAACCGACCTTTGGAATTCCATCGGCATGATCTATAAAAAGAAAAAGAATTATGCGGGTATGGCCGATGCCTTTGCACACAAGATCAGGAGTATGAAGAAGCCGGGCGAGACCGATTATTTCTACCTGGGCCAGGCTTATTATTTTAACTCGAAGTATGCGCTGGCCGATTCGGCATTTAAGAAATACTGCGACATAAGAAAGGATATTTATTACGGTTACATGTGGCGCGGACGCGCAAATGCCGGTTTGGATTCAACCAATAAAACATGGCAGGCCAACCCGTATTATGCAATGGCCATCCTGAAATCAAAACCGGAAGACCCGAAGAAGGACCTCGAGGAATGTTACTTCTATATGGGCCTGTATTATTACAAGAGCGCGAAGGATTATGCTTCGGCAAAATGCTGTTTCCAGAAAGTAGTGGAGTTCAAGATCAATGCCGATTCGAAGGATAAGGAAACACGTTACAATATTGCCAAGAACACACTCGATCTGCCGGAGTTAAAAAATGCTACGGCAGCTCCCGAATGTGTTAAGCAACCCCAGCAATAGAGTTTGGCTCTCCAGATAAACCACAATGGCGGACAATCGATCCGCCATTTTTATTGCTGTAAAAGAGGGATCACTCCACCCGCTTAAGGCTGAGTTGTTTTGCAGGGGAAACAATGAGCGGAAATTTCTCCACGCTTACCGAACTGGTGTCGAGTCCGAAGGCGCGCTCCTCGGATAAGCTCAGGTGCTTGAGCACAAAATAAATATCGAGGATGATCTTCTCGAAAAAAGGCAATTCGTTCTCGAGCGAAAGGAATTTTTCG
>DATDFI010000486.1:0-8073 GCA_036522695.1 Bacteroidia bacterium
ATACGTATTGGTTCTCGAATCAAAACCATTGGTGAGTAAGGCTTTATTGCGGTTGTCGCTATAGGTATGGTCGATGCCGAATATCGTATTGGTTTGATTGAAAAAAATGGTGTTGCGCAGCGAGGAATTGAGCGAGAGCAAAGTGCTGTCGTTGGGATTTTTCAAAAAGGGATTATAGGAAACCGAGAGGTCATTATCGTTGGATTTACGATCCACGCGGTAGGCAGCCTGGTCCATGAAGCGCGCTGCGATCTTTTTCACGCCTTTCTTGTTCGCCCAAAGCATGGCCGGCTTAAGGCTGATGGTTTGACTAAAAGTGTTGGTGTACGTTTTCACATACTGGTTGGTGGGCGTGTATACCTTTATATAAATGGCCTGGTCGGGATACGCTGCTATTTCAAACTCGTTCAGTTCTTTTAGGCCGTTGCCATTGTAATCCACCCAGGTGTAAATTCCCTGTCCGGGCGGCACCTGCAGGTAAGTGAACTCTTTTTTCAATTCAAGCCCGCTGCCGATCTCGTAATAAGTAGCGCCCGAGAGCAAGCCTTTCCAGGCCTGGAAATTATATTCGGTGCGCCCGAGCAATGAGTTATCGGGCTTTTGAGAACTGATACTGCTGTCGAGTATGGTGAGGTTGCGGTACGTGATATTGAATTTGAATTGCTGGTAAGGGTTGCGCAGCAATTGCACATCCAGGGAGGTGTTCTCGGCAAAAGCAGTGCGGTGAAGCGCATCGGTCTTGAATAAATTATCGGTGCGCTGCTTATAGCTGAGTGTGAATTTATTTTTTGCCGTATCGGGATTGCTGATGTACGCTTCCCACTCCCCGAATTCATAACTGCCTGCATTGAGTGAATCGCTTTTATTGCGGAAAAATTCATTGTGTTCGTATTGTCCTTTGGCGCCCACTGTAAAGGCGCTGAACCTGCGCGCTGCATTGCCGCGGCTGCGGAAAAAGGCCGTGCTGCCCGTTTGCATTTGTGTGTTGAGTATACTGCCTTCGTAACTCAACAGGTATTTTTTTGTGCTCACGTTCGCCACCACGATGTGCTTGGCGGCATTGTAGGTATTTCCCTCCAGGAATGTGTTGAACTGGTAACCGGCCGTTACCTTTTTATTCGGCTTAAAGGTGAGTGCAGAGCTGATGATGTGCTGGTCGTTAGCCTGGACCAGGTTGCCGCGGTTCCAGTCGCGCTCGAATTCAACGGTGCGGTAACGCTCAATGGGATTGAAGTTTTTTTGCGTGAGTTCGTAGTTGACGTTGAGCGAAAGAATGGGGTTCATCGCGTTAAGCGAATCCCGTTTCTTTTTCATGCCAACGATAAGCGGCATGTCGAGTCCTGTTTTCAGCGCAAAGCCTTTGTCGTTCGTTTTATCATAAGTGGAAAAGAGATTTACATCATAATCGGAATAAGCGCCTTCGGCATAAAAGCGGGTGAACTTGTTGTAATTATACTCGACCCCGGCCGTTAACATTTGTTTTTTCTTTGGCGATACCAGCTGGATCACCGGCTCGTACGAGCCGCGCAGCGCCCCGGTCACCGTATCGGGCATCACCCACTGGAAAACCTTACCGTTGGCGGCCGAATTAACCTGGTTGTAATTTCCTTTTCCCGCGCCCACAAATGAGAAGCCTAGTTTGAAGTGCGCAGAGGTATCGGTCCTGTAAACGTAAACGCCATAGTAAGTAAAGCTGCCCGCGGTTGAATCCATTTTAATGTAAAGCACATCCGAAGTGTTGTAAGCCACACTGTCCACAGCGGGAACCACTGCCTGTGTTAAGCTGTCGCCCACGTTGGAGAGTAATAATTTTTGTTCATCGCCCAGTTGCTGCTGGAGGGGTTTGTTCTTGCTGTCCTGTTCCGAAAAATAATTCACGTGTATGGAAAAATTATGCCGGTGAAATTCATCTCCTATATAGTAAAGCGAGCGTGCATAATTTTTATCCGAGTACTGGAATTCCACCGTGATGCGTTTATCTTTCGTGATCTTTTGTTTGGGTGTGAAGCGGATCTCGGCTGTATTGTAATCGATCACGTAATCGTTCTCCTGCCCGCGCTGCATCAGTTCTCCGTCTATATAAACCTTTTCAGTGCCCGATAGCACAATGATGAAAGGTTCATTCTCTGCCCCGCGCAAACGGTACGGGCCCTGGTTGCTCTCGATACCCTGTATCTGGTTGCGCGCGAACTTTCCTTTACTCACCGCACCGCTCACCGAGATGGTGTTGTGGTTGGCGAAGCCGTGTTTCACATGTTCGGGCCAAATGCTCCCGTTGGTAAAACTCAGTCCCTGCGCTTTTTTATTGAAGTTCATGAAATACGATTTAGGCCTTGTGAGCACAAAATCGCCTGCTATCAATTTTGAATTAGGATCGCTGAGCTGTATAAATACCTTATCGAATTCCTGCAAAGTTTGGGTATTGCCTTCGGGCTGAATGGGAATATTATTGTCGGATGCGGAAAGAAGGATGTCGATGTTATCGCTCAGTTTCCCGGAGAGCTGAAGGTTCAGATTTGAATTCACCACCACATCCTGGTTATTGCCAAAGGTGATGCCGCGCGATATGCTCCCGTTCTTGTTCAGCCCGCCCAGGTTGAAAATATCATTCACCGGTTTGCTGTCGGGGGAATACGTGAACGGGTTGCTCACATTTTTTTTGGTGGGCAGCAGCAGGCTAGCATCTTTATGCCTGGTGGCCGTGGTGAGGTTGAAAGGGAAAGTGCGGTAGCTGATGCCGAGGCTGTCGCCCTTGATATTTTTTGCAGTAAGGCTTTTACGGTTCCAGGTCAATATGCCTTTTGCCGGATCGAGGTGGTAATCACCGGTATCAATGATCCCCGTTTCGAATTCAAGTGTGCCCGGGATAAGGCTGAGCGAATCGATCTGCACGGTATCGCTTTTGAGCGGGATCTTTTTTTGATGCACATTGCTCCCGCTTTGCGCGGAGGCAAAAGCAGCGTAAAGAAGGGAGAATAATAATATGAAATGATACTTTTTCAAGCGTGTAAAACCGTAATTTCGCTGGGAATTCAAAGGGATTTTAAAAATACGAATTGCTAAGCTAATAACGGCTTGGCTGATCATTTAGTTCATGACGAAAATAATCTCCTACAATGTAAATGGCATTCGTGCCGCAATGGGAAAAGGGCTCACCGAATGGCTCAAGGCCGCTGATGCGGACATTGTTTGCTTCCAGGAAATAAAGGCGACAGCCGATGTGATCGATACGCCCGCTCTCGAACAACTGGGCTACAGGCATTATTGGTATCCCGCTCAAAAAAAAGGATACAGTGGTGTGGCCATATTAAGTAAGACGGAACCGCTGCACGTGGAGTACGGCTGCGGCATGAAGGATTACGATGACGAAGGGCGTGTGATCCGGGCCGATTTCAAAGATCTTTCAGTGATCAGCGCCTATTTCCCTTCGGGAACCACGGGCGATGAGCGCCAGAATTTCAAATATAAATTCCTCGATGATTTTCACCGCTATGCCGGTGATCTTGTAAAAAAGAAGCCCAACCTGGTGATCTCGGGCGATTATAATATTTGCCACCAGCCCATCGATATTCATAACCCGGTGAATAATAAGGATTCTTCCGGTTTTCTTCCCGAAGAAAGAGCCTGGATAGGTAAATTCATCGAAGGCGGTTTCATCGATACCTTCCGGCATTTCAATTCCGAGCCGCATAACTATACCTGGTGGAGTTTCAGGGCCAACTCGAGGGCCAAGAACCTGGGCTGGCGCATCGATTACCACATGGCTTCAAAAAACCTTGAAAAGCGCCTGAAACGGGCGGCCATATTACCCGAGGCGAAGCATAGCGATCACTGCCCTATTTTGCTGGAAACGTATTGAAAAACAGGGGGTGTAGGCCGTAATTCAAAAAAAAGCCTTACGTTTGCAGATTACATACAGAATATTATTTTTGTTTCCCATATCAACCTGACCAATATGAAAAAAGTCTTGTTTTCCTGTATTGCCTTTTCGGCATTGCTATTGACCTCTTGCGGTGGTGGGACGGAGTCGGAGGGCGGCATGAGAAAGGGCATTGGCGATGTATATTATGGCGGTGTATTCCGCATGAATGAGATCGAGGATTTTCGTGATCTCAACCCTCTTAACATCACCGAGGTGGCATCGCAGCGCATCACCAACCAGGTGTATGAAGGTTTGGTGAAACTGGACCAGGCTACTCTTAAAGTTATTCCCTGTCTTGCCGAAAAAGTGGAGAAGAACGAGGATGCATCGGTGTGGACCTTCTACCTGCGCAAGGGTGTTCATTTCCATGACGATTCCTGCTTTGCTGATGGGAAGGGCCGTGAAATGAATGCGAAGGATGTGAAATATTGTTTCGATCGTTTGTGCGCTTCATCACCCAGCAACCAGCAGTACTATGCTACGTTCAAGGACCGTGTATTGGGTGCCAATGAATATTTTGAGTCCACTGTAAAAAAATCACCACTGCCCGATGGAGTGAAAGGTGTAAAAGTGCTGGATGATTATACCGTGCAGGTAACGCTTAATTTCCCCTTTGCAGGTTTTGATAACATTCTCGCTATGCCGGGCTGTTGGGTGTACCCGCATGAGGCAGCTGAAAAATATGGTGACGAAATGCGCGTGAGATGCGTGGGTACCGGGCCTTTTCGTGTAAACAAGATCAAGGAAGGCGACATGGTGTTGCTCGAGCGTAATCCCAATTATTGGGGCACCGATTCATTCGGGAACAAACTGCCTTACCTCGATGGCGTGAAGTTCACTTTCATCAAGGAGAAGAAGCAGGAATTCCTCCAGTTCCGCAAAGGCGAGCTTGACATGGTTTATCGCCTGCCCACCGAAATGCTCGACCAGATCCTTTCTGAGTTCCACTCTGCCAAAGAAGATAACCGCGCATTCGTATTGCAGAATGAACCTGCCATGAGCACCTATTATTATGGTATGCTTAACGTTGGCGCTCCCTTCAACGATATTCGTGTTCGCCAGGCATTCAACTACGCGATCGATCGTGAGAAGCTGGTAAAATACACATTGAAAGGTGACGGAATCCCCGGCACTTATGGATTGGTGCCTCCTGTTGAGGCGTTCAAGCAAAAGGGATTCCAGTTCGATAAGCTGAAAGGCTACAGCCTTGACGTGGACAAAGCGAAAAAACTTTTGGCAGAGGCCGGCTATGGCCCGGGTAAAAAACCTTTCCCTCCCATCACGCTCCAGATCAACAGTGGCGGTGGCGACCGTAACGTACTCACGGCACAAGTGGTGCAGAGTATGTTAAAAGATAATCTTGGCATCGAGGTCAACATCGACCAGATGCCTTTTGCACAGCACCTCGAAAAACTTGAGACCGGCAAATCACTTTTCTACCGTTCGCAATGGATCGCTGACTACCCGGACCCCGAAGCGTTCCTGGTGTTGTTCTACGGTAAAATGGTTCCCGAAAAGCTGGAAGACCGTTCATCGTACAACACTTTCCGTTACAAGAGTGCAAAATTTGATTCGTTGTTCACCATGGCGATGAAGGAGACAGACGAGAAAAAGCGTTTCGAGTTGTACACCCTGTGCGACCAGGTCGCGCTGGATGATGCCGTGATGATCCCCTTGTTTTATGACGAGAGCTATCGTTTGCTCCAGACCAATGTGAGGAATTTCGATTGCAACGCAATGGAGTACCGCGACTTTACAAAAGTTTATTTCGTTCCTGAAAAGAAAAAGGACGACAAGAAGAAATAAGAGATACCGATCCATGAAAGGTCCCGCTCCACAAGGCGGGACTTTTTTGTTTTAATTTGCCGATGACCCGGATAAAGAAAAACGGTTTGTTGCTGCTGTGCAATGTGTTTGCGGTGATCTTTTATTTCTCCATCATTCATGCTTTGGGCGGGATGGAATACGTAAGGCAAACCGTTTTCAGCACCGGTGACTCGAAGGAGTACCTGGGATACAGCGAGTGGATAAGCGGTGCGAGTGAGTATTGCGATCCATTCCGCACGTTCATGTATCCGCTGCTGATCTTGTTGCCCTATAAATTGTGTGGTGTGCCTGGAATATGGATGATGCAGTTCATTTTCTGGATCGTGTCCTGCAATCTTGTTTTTATTTCTGCTGCCCGGGTGTGTGGGAATGTGCGTTGGGGGGCTGCTGCATTTTTGCTGCTCGCTTCCAGTATCTCGCTCATTTCTCTTACAGCGCATGCCCTTACGGAAATAACGGTGTTGTTCTTCCTGTCCGTTTTTGTTTCTATCCTCGCGAGGCATCACACGGATCTCCGCTCGCCAGCGGTAACGTTGCGGGTCATTTTCCTGCTTGCGGTCCTTGCGGTGGTGAAGCCCGTTTTTTCCATCCCGTTTTTTTTGAGCTGCTTACTTTTTTTGCTTATTCATTTTAAACACATTTTAAGGCGACCGGTTTTATTTTTACTCCTGCCGGTTTGTAGCCTCCCGTATTTGGCGCAGGTCGCCATTAATAAAACGAAGCACGATACATTTTCCACGAGCCAGATCGCTGATTATAACCTGCGCAATTATTTTTTCCTGAAAACGGAATACAGGAATGCGCATGGCAGCCTCGATGGGTTTGATACGCAAGCCGACAGTATCCGTGTTCAGCAAATGGATTCGGTGAAAGCCATTTCGAAAGCAGGGATCATTTCATTTCTCCTCCGGCACCCGGTGCAATCTTTCGCTGTATTCTGGGATGATGAACGCGATAACCTGGGTTCGGGTCATCCGTACATCAAACGCGAGCAGCATGAATCGTTATATAAATGGACGGAGAACATCAACGACAAATATTTTTACGTGCACATTTTATTTTTTGTGCTTTGGTTGTATCTTATTTTTTCGAAGCGTGGGAGAAAAAGCGCATCTCATTTATTTCTTCTTGCAAGCGGCCTCCTGCTTTATTACCTCTTCGCCACGCTGGGCATTACCTTTTGGGCGGGCGATCGTTTGGGCGCACCGGTTTGTGCGCTGTGGGCGGTGGTGTATGTGGGGATATTAAAGGAATTACTTGTTACCCGAAGAGAGCATTCGACAAGGCGTGTCATTAGAACTTGACCACCACCTGCAGGGCAATGTTCCTTGGCGGCATGATGTAACCTGGGCGTGAAGCATACTCACGGTTGAAAACGTTATTGCAGATCAAAGAGATCTTAGCCATTTTGGAAGCCTGGCAGCTTAAGCGTGCATCAAACACCAGGTCGCCATGGTGATTTTTTTCACGGTACTCTTTCAGTCCGGGTAAGATGTAAATGTTGTAAGAGGGAAGAAAATCGTACAGCAAAGGTTCTTCAAACCTGCGGTCGATGTTCTGCATAAAGCTGTTGTAGCGCACGCTCCATCCCATCGAGATCTTTTTGTAAGTAAGTTCAATATCCGCTTTGGCAGTGTGTTTAAAGCGGTATTTCAAAATACCTGAAGTTGTATCTGTTCCCGTGCGTACGTATTTCGAATCCTTGTTCAGGTTAACGGGATCGATGTAAGTGTAACCGGCCATAATGGTGGTTTCAATAGGACCTAATTTTCCTGTGCCCGTGATAGAAGGTTCGATGCCTGTGATGCGCGTATGCCCTATATTCAGGGATTTCGCCCCGAAGTAAGTGAGGTAATCGCTGAAAGAATGCGGCCCGTTCGGGTCCGGGAAATAATAATCGAAGTTGAATTCTATCATGTTGTAATACTCCGTCCAAAAGGCCGCGAGGTCGGCAAAGCCCTGCCACTTCCCGATCTTCACTCCTTGCTTCACACCGATCTCCGCGCTCCATCCGTTCTCCGGCCTGAGGTCAGGGTTCGGTAAAATGGTAAGACCGTTCACTTTTGTCTCGATGTATTTCTCGGCTACGCTCGGGAAACGATATCCCTGCCCGAACGATGCGCGAAGGTGAGTGTACTCCAGCAATTGGTAATTGGCACCTACGCGGAATACCGGGTACACCGGTGACTTAAATGTTTTCCTTCCCATTTTCACATCGAACTCGGTTTGCGCAGTGTCCACTTTAAAATATTCGCCCCGCGCACCGGCACTCACACTCCAGCGCCCGAATTTTTTATCTGCCTGCACATACAGCGATGCATTAT
>DATDFI010000487.1:0-3256 GCA_036522695.1 Bacteroidia bacterium
GGCATTTTTAGCGTACTTCTCGCTCGTAAGGATGCTTTTTGTTTTATCGTAGGTCGAGATCACCACTTTAAGTCTTCCCTCCTTTTCATAACCATTGGTAACATCAGCCAGCGCCTTGGCGGCTTTCAAAAGGATAAAGGCCACCTCCTGCCTCCGGGGATGGTCGGGGAAAGTGCTGAGCGAAGTATTGCATATCTCGATACAATCGAGGTAATAACCTTTATCGAAAAGAGAACGGGGGATATCGTATGCCAGCTGGCTCCGCAATTTTTGCGCATCGTTGTAAATGCCCAGCGCATCCTTCGAATGCTTACTCGAAGGGTAAGATGCGGTGAATTTGTTATAGAGATCAATGGTGTTATCAAGGCGTGAAAGCTTTTTGGTCTCGATGCTGTGGTAAGCGTATTTATAACTCGCCTTCAGGTTGTAGAAATTCGCCTCCTCGCGGAATTTGGTGTCGGGAAACTCCTTGATCAGGTTCTGGAAAGCGATCATGGCCGCCTTGTAATCTTCTATATCGTAGTATTGTTTTGCCGTTTCGAAGGACTTGCGTTCCAGCTTGCCGCGCAGCCTGTCGATGATGTGATTGCAGGAATCCACCAATGTGCTTGTTGGATACTTGTTGATGAACATCTGCATTTCCTTTATCGCATTTTTCGTGTCGGTCTGATCGAGGCTATAGCGGGGCGACTCCTGCGAAAAAGCGTAGGCCCCCATGAACAAACATTCTTCCGCATGGATGCTGTTGGGAAATTGTCTTGAGAAATTCTTGAAGTGATACGCTGCGAGGATATAATCCTCCGTGCAGTAATTCGCATACGCATAATAATAATAAATGCTCTCGGCCTTGGCCGTGTTGCGGTTCACCGTCACCAGTTCTTCCAGCAACTGCAGCGCCTTCACACAATCCCCTTTTTCGTAATACTTTTTCGCTTCAAACCATACCCGGTCCATGTCCTTACTTTTAAGAAGCTTATTGTAATGCCCGCATGCCGAGAACGCACTGATAATCAGTGCAGGCAGGAAGATCTTATAGAACAATTTATACATATCCGAAAAAGGTTTGCAAAGATAGCATTTATATCCTAATAATGAGTATGTTAATTCAACGGTTAAAAACCCATCGTTTCGGTCTTTGGCCGACCCGAAAAAGATCGGTAATTTCGTCCACCTGAATTTTCTAAAAACGCTACTATGAAGGATTTATTTGACAAGATCCGTGAGAACCGCGGACCCCTTGGGCAACATGCCAAGGAATCGCACGGGTATTTCACGTTCCCTAAACTCGAAGGAGATATTGGACCACACATGCTTTTCAGGGGTAAGAAACGGCTCAACTGGAGCCTTAACAATTACCTGGGGCTGGCCAATCATCCCGAGGTTCGCAAGGCGGATGCCGATGCATCGGCTCAGTATGGTTTGTCGGCCCCGATGGGAGCCCGCATGATGAGCGGCAACTCTAATTTTCACGAACAGCTGGAAGCGGAATTATCGGCCTTTGTTGAAAAGGAAGATACCATTCTTTGTAATTACGGGTACCAAGCCATGGTTTCGGCCATCGATTGCCTGGTGGACCGCAGGGACGTGATCGTGTACGATGCCGAATCGCATGCCTGCATCCTCGATGGAGTTCGCCTGCACATGGGCAAACGTTACGTATTCAAGCATAACGATATCGAAGATTGTGAAAAGCAATTACAGCGTGCCACCAAGCTTGCGGAAGAAACGGGTGGTTGCATAATGGTGATCACCGAAGGTGTGTTCGGGATGCGGGGCGACCAGGGAAAGCTGAAAGAGATCGTTGCGCTGAAGAAAAAATACAAGTTCCGCCTGTTCGTGGATGATGCCCATGGGATCGGGACCATGGGAGCGAAAGGCGGAGGCACCGGCCAGGAGCAGGATTGCCAGGATGGGATTGATGTGTACTTCGGAACGTTCGCAAAATCATTCGCGCTCATCGGGGGCTTTATTTCGTCTGAAGAACAAATCGTGGAATACCTGCGTTACAACATGCGATCCCAGATATTCGCCAAGTCATTACCTATGCCCGTTGTTATTGGTGCGCTTAAGCGGCTTGAGTTGATGCGCACCAGGCCCGAATTGAAAGAGAACCTCTGGAAGATCACGTGCGCGTTGCAGGATGGCCTGAAAAAAGCGGGCTTCGAGATCGGTGAGACCAATTCACCTGTTACTCCTGTGTACATGAACGGCTCTATCCCTGAAGCGACCAATCTCATTTTCGACCTGAGAGAGAACTTCAATATTTTTTGTTCGATGGTAGTGTACCCGGTAGTACCGAAGGGCATGATCATCCTTCGTCTCATTCCTACGGCAGTCCACACGGTCGAGGATGTGAATTATACCATTGATGCATTCAATAAAATTGCCGGTAAGCTTAAATCGGGTCAATACATGAGCGACAAGATCGCAGCGCATTGATCACCGGACTTTTTTATTTTGAAACGGGGGCACATGGCTCCCGTTTTTTGTTGGAACAATAATTGCCGGTGAGAATGAAAACTTCATTTATGAGATTGCGTGCATTGTCCGTGCTGGCGCTTTCTGTTTTACTTGCCTTCTCGTCCTGTTATACCCGCAAATGCACAGGTAAAAAAGGTATCAAAACACAAATGGGCATCATGTGATATTTCACAGGCTGGCGCGATAAGATACGATTGAAGGCTGTCTTTTTCGAAGAAACGGATCAGGAAAGAGAATTAAGCTTTTGCATCACCCATTCCTCGTCTGCAACAAGCTCTATTTTTTTAAATGGTGCCGAATGGCCACTTACCACGCTGATCCCTGATTTGGGAATATCAAAAAAATCAGACAGGAACCTCAGTAGCTCCTCGTTCGCCTTCCCACCCTGTGCCGGGGCTTTTATTTTCACCTGTAGGGTCCCATTGGAAAGGCGCAGCAGCTGGTTTTGTTTTGCGTTAGGCCTGGCTTTAATGTGAAGGAACATGACGCAAAACTATTTCGGGGGAAAGATATCAATGCTGATCACGGTCCCATCCTTTTCCACCACGAAGCTGATACCGTCTTTTTCATACATGTATTCCCCTTCGTAGTTATCCATTTTATTGATGCGCGTAGGGTCTCCGAAAGCTTTGATCACCTCTGATTTTTCGGCCCGCAGGCCCGCCCCGCGATCGGTCCTGAAGTTCCTGGCGATGGCATTGTCGTAACCGGCAGAGGTAAGGATGATGTAACACACTTTTTTCCGCTTGTAATAGATCTTGAATACCGGGTAGCC
>DATDFI010000488.1:0-4022 GCA_036522695.1 Bacteroidia bacterium
GGAACCTATCACACCTATTGTATTTTTTTTCAGCATAAAAACTTGGTCTTCGCGACCTTGCGGTTATTCCCCTTTAAATACCGGTTTACGTTTCTCCAAAAATGCGGTCACTCCTTCATTATAATCATGCGAAGCAGCAGCCTCCACCTGCATATTCCCCTCCGCTTCGAGCTGTTTCTCCAGGTTATTGGAAAGCGACTGGTTAAGTAAACGTTTGGTCAGGCCGAGTCCCTTGGTCGGCATATCGGCCAATGTGAAAGCCGTGGTCATTGCTTCTTCGAGTAATTTGGAATCCGCAGATACTTTGTAAAGCATTCCCATCAGCAATGCAACGTTCGCAGGGACCTTATCGCCCAGCATCATCAATGCCGATGCACGCTGGAAGCCTATCATACGCGGGAGGAAAAACGTTCCACCGCTGTCGGGGATCAACCCGATTTTGGAAAAAGCCTGGACAAAACTTGCCGACTCAGCGGCAAAAACCACATCGCAGGCAAGCGCAATGTTCGCTCCCGCACCGGCCGCCACACCGTTCACCGCGCAAACCACCGGCTTTTCAATATGGCGTATCATGCGGATGATGGGATTGTAATGTTCTTCTACAATTTTTTTAATACCCGGGCCGTTCGAGTCGATCGCCTCGCTAAGGTCCTGTCCTGCACAAAAGGCCTTCCCTTCCCCGGTAATGAAAAGCGCGCGCACATTGCTGTCCTCATCGGCATCGTTGAGCGCTTGCTGCATTTGCAAGGCCATCTCGCGGTTAAAGCTGTTGAATTTTTCGGGGCGGTTAAGGATGATGACCGCAACCTTCCCCTTCACTTCGTATCGGATAAATGACATAGGCAGTGGATTTTTAGCGTTACCGAACAGGATGGTAAATATAGTAAAATGTCATTGTTCATTGAGGGCTACTCAATGAAGCTGCCGGGAGGCAATAAACCGAAAAAGCCGGGAGTATTACAATAGATGATAAGGACTCACTTAAGACAAATTGCCATTGACCATTGGCTATATGCACTTAAAATAATCGAAAGGCTCCTGGCAGTCGAGGCATTTGTAGAGGGCTTTGCAGGCGGTGGAACCGAACTGGCTCACCATTTGCACGTGCGTGGATCCGCAGCGGGGACATTTTAAATTTTTCGGCTTTCCGGTAATGGCGCTTTTATCAACCGTAGTCTTCCCGGGTGGGGCGATACCGTATTTGCGCAATTTTTCTTTGGCTTCTTCGGTGAGCCAATCGGTGGTCCAGGCTGGCGAGTAGACCATGTTCACCTTTACTTTTTCCACCCCGTTTTCCTTCAGCAACGAAACAATATCATCCTCAATTTGCTTCATGGCCGGGCAGCCGGAGTATGTTGGAGTGATGTCAACGATCACTTCATCATCTTGCACTTCTACATCTCTCAAAATCCCAAGCTCCTGGATGTTGATCACGGGGATCTCGGGGTCCGGGATCTGGGAGATAATTTGAAATATGCTTTCTTTTTTAATCATTAAAGAAGATAGGCGATCGGAATCCTTCACCTGGGATCATCACTATTCGTAAATGAGTCGTAATTGGCAATCTACCAGCTCGCACCCGGGTCTTCGGGAAGCTCGGACTGACGTCAGATCTCCAATTCATGCCTGGTGAACCTAAGCTGCTTCCACTACCAATTAGCTCCAGGGATAGCGCGGTGCAAATGCTGCATCTCGGCAAGCAGGTAACCTAAATGCTCGGTATGCTTTCCATCACGACTGCCGCGCTGCTGCCAAACGTTTTGTGGTTTCTCAAGCGTAGAGCGAACCAAAACATCATTCACCGTTTTTTCCCACTTTGCTTTGACAGGCGCAAGATCCACCGCAATTTTTTCCTTGATGAGAATTGCATCCACCTCGTTCATATCGAAAAGCTCCTCCGTATAACGCCAGAGTTCGTTGATGGCATTTTGCGCACGCATATGGCTTTCTTCCGTCCCATCACCGAAACGCTCTATCCAGGATGATGAATGACGCAAATGATAATTCACTTCCTTCAACGCTTTTGCAGCAAGAGCCGCAAGCGTAGCATCGGCCGATGACTTCAGGTCTTCGTAATAGTGAATGTAAAATGCATCAGTAAAGAACTGGCGCACCATGGTGCATGCATAATCTCCGTTGGGATGTTCCGCCAAAAGGGTATTATAGAAATCACGTTCACCCCGCATGTAAGCCAGGTCATCTTCAGTTCGCCCCTTGCCTTCCACCTTTACTGCGTACTGGTAAAGTGAATTCGCGTTCCCGATCAGGTCGAGTGCAATGTTCGCAAGTGCAAGATCCTCCTCGAGCATGGGCCCGTGCCCCGTCCATTCCGATACACGGTGACCGAGAATAAGATCGTTGTCCGCGAGGCGGAGAATATATTTGAAAAGTGCTTCTTGTTTGTTCATGATCCGGGTACAAAAACATCCCTCGGCTACGCTCGGGATGACATAATGCAAAAATTTACATGTGAGTGATCCCCTCCGGCACGTGATAAAACGTAGGGTGACGGAAAATCTTATCGTTGGCCGGTTCGAAGAAAGGTCCTATGTCCTCGGGTGAAGAAGCAATGATCTGCTCCGACTCAACCACCCAGAGGCTGGTGCCCTCACTCCTGCGCGTGTAAAGATCACGTGCGTTTTGCAATGCCATTTCTTTATCGTGCGCGTGAACGCTGCCGCAATGTTTGTGCGGCTGACCAGGCTTGGTTTGCACGAAAACTTCCCAAAGAATACCCTGATTGTCTTTACTCATTTCTTCAAATTTTTATTTCCAATTAAAATTCAGAAGCGGCAGTGGCAGTATTTCCTATCAGGCCGCCTTATTCCTGTCGCGTTTTGCAGCGTAGGCATTTGCCGCTTCGCGTACCCAGGCGCCATTTTTATGCGCATTCACGCGCGCTCCCAAACGCTCTTTGTTGCATGGACCATTACCATGTATCACGTTGTTGAATTCATTCCAATCGGGAGTGCCGAAGTCATAACCTTTTTTCTCCTCGTTCCATTTCAGATCCTTATCGGGAACTGTCAATCCGAGGTATTCGGCCTGGGGCACCGTTTGGTTCACGAATTTCTGGCGCAGCTGGTCGTTGCTTTCACGTTTGATCTTCCATTTGATCGCGTTGGCCGTATTGGGAGACTTTTCATCGGGCGGACCGAACATCATGAGCGAGGGCCACCACCAGCGGTTGAGTGCATCCTGCGCCATTTCTTTTTGCTCGGGGGTTCCTTTAGCCAGGACCTGCATTATTTCGTAACCCTGGCGCTGGTGAAAACTTTCTTCTTTGCAGATACGGACCATGGCCCTGGAATAAGGACCATAAGATGTGCGCTGGAGCATCACCTGGTTCATGATGGCAGCACCATCAACCAACCAGCCTACAGCGCCAATATCGGCCCAGGTAAGCGTTGGATAATTGAAAATGCTGGAATATTTCGCCTTGCCGGTATGTAATTGATCGAGCAATTCATCACGGGAAATACCCATCGTTTCGGCAGCACTGTAGAGGTAAAGTCCGTGACCTCCCTCATCCTGCACCTTGGCCAACAGCACCATTTTCCTGCGAAGGCTTGGTGCGCGGGTGATCCAGTTCCCTTCAGGAAGCATACCCACTATTTCGGAGTGTGCGTGCTGGGATATCTGGCGGATCAGGTGCTTGCGGTAGTTATCCGGCATCCAATCCTTGGGTTCAATATTCTCATTGCGGGCCAGTTTGGCCTCGAAATTCTGTTCCAGTTGTGTTATATCCATGGGAAACAATGATGAAAGGCAAATATAAGCATAGAATGGGCTTATTAAGAAATGATTTTGGCCAGTAATTTTATGATATCTGCGAATTATCCCGAAGGGATTCCTTCGGAACGAATATATACGGATCTTCGAATCCAGGAAGCCGGGAACAGGGTTCTCCGCGGGAAGAGAGAATTGAAAACTAGTAACAAACCGCATTCAAGTTTTAAAATCCGGGGTCGATGAAATGCATGCCGTTAAGTTTAGCCCCGGCATTTTACACCGTATGCATG
>DATDFI010000489.1:0-2119 GCA_036522695.1 Bacteroidia bacterium
ACAGCTCTTCTTCACTTTCCTCACCGCCCAGGACGCCCACCGAGTTCCTGTTCTTGCGTATGATATGCGGGTACTTCGAAAAATAATGTTCAAAATACCTTGCCGAATTATTGCTGCCCGTTGCGATCACCGCATTCATGCCTTCCAGCTTATTTTCAGTGAACGAAATATTCTCTTTAAACCGGGGTTCTATCGCCACCAAAACTTCAGCGATAAGCGGCATCAGCAATTTATCATCCGATGAAAGCTTTCCCTTGAATTTATTGCCCGAGATCAATACGCAAATGAGATCATGAAATCCAACAACGGGAATATTGCCGGCCATGATCACTCCTACGGTTGCTGGTTGCTGGCTGTTGGTTGCTGGCTGTTGCAACAGAGGATAAGCCGAAGTCCACTTTTCTAAATTTTCCTTTTGCAGCATTTCAGCGATGGAAGCCAGGGCCTGCCGCACATTTACCTCGGTGAACCAGCCATTATACCTGAAACAGGCCTTGATGGTCTCCTGGAAGCGCTCGTGAAATTTATCGCCCAACGCTCCCGCTGCAGGCTGACCCATTGCCTCCAAGCTTAAAAAGTCACCCAGCGCTGCAAATGCATTTACCCCGTCCATTAATTGCATGGCGCAAAACTACCAAAAACAGAACATCGTATCTTTGTATTCTTCCATGTTTACAATCAAAACCTTTGGCAAAGAGTTTGCGTTAAAGTCATTCATGCTGCGCCTTGCGTTCCTGCTCCCGCATTTCCTTTTGCTTCCCGTCCACGGGCAAAGCCTGCTTTCGGACGAGGACCGCAGTTTTTTTACGAGTAAAGAGGATTCGCTCTCCCGGTACATACGTGAGTCGGTAAAGCTCAAGGACGACATCGATAAAATAGAACTGAGCACACGTTTTTCCTCCTTGCTAAACGAAGTACTCGAGCACAACAACTCCTGGGCCTGGCCTTTCGACTCGCTCAAAAAAACAAAGATGCTCATAGAGGCGCCCGACCACGAGCTGCGCATCATTACCTGGGATGTGCCCATGCAGGATGAAACGCATCATTACTATGGTTTCATTCAACACCTCGACCCGCTTTCAAAAAAATGGAACGTTTTCCCTTTAGAGGACCATTCGGATGATATTCGCAACCCGGAGAACAGCACCCTTTCTGCTGATAAATGGTTCGGTTGCTATTACCATACTATCGTAGAAACCTATTATAAGGACAGGCGCTATTATACCTTACTCGGCTGGGATGGGAACGGTCACCTCACGCAAAAGAAGATCATTGATATATTATGGTTCAATTCATCAGGTGATCCGCAATTCGGGGACGGGATATTTGAAGTACATAAGCTCGTTGGCAAAACGGACAAGGAAATTGTGGTGTGGCAAAAGCGCGTGATCTTCGAGTTCAAACAAAATGCGGTGATGGCTTTGAATTTTGAACCTGCACAACACCTGATCGTTTACGATTACCTGGCGCCCGAGGAATCCTGGCAAAAGGGTCAATACCAGTATTACGTTCCCAGCCTTGAGTTGGACGCCTACAAGTTCAAAAAGGGAAAATGGTATTATGTGAAGAATGCAAAGGCGGGAAACTCGAAGGGCAAGGAGGACAAATACTACAATCCTCCGAAGGACATCAGCATGCCCAAAAATTACAAGGAGCCCGAGCACTGATCAATAGCGCTTACTTCCGGCCTTCCCGAGAAAAACCAACAGTATCCGCACCAATTGTTCCCTTTGCGATTCACCGCTATCGGGATAAAGCACATAGCCGGTCCAGTCGGGATGCTGCTCGTTTGGAGTGTAACAGGAACTTTCATCCCAAAAGATGCTGTAATTGGTTGAGTAAAATACCGGCACCACGATCAGCTTCGCATAAAGCTCATGAAGTTCGGCAAGATAATTCTCAAGTCTCTTTCTCTGACGTGAATTGTGCGGTTCGTACATATTCATTTCATCACGGAACCCCCGTATATGATATTTTCCCGGCAGCTTTTCTATCGCTGAACGCAATTCCGAATTGTATTCCACTGAACTATCCAGCCTCCTCTGCGTCCACCTGGGTCCAAATCGCATCTTCATCACGTAGCGCGTGTAAGGCAGTAATTCGGGATTGCCGGGCACAT
>DATDFI010000490.1:0-4473 GCA_036522695.1 Bacteroidia bacterium
GAGACTCACCCCGTTCTGTCCACATGCTTTGAAAAATATTTTTCTGAGGGAAGAAGGCTGGTCTGGATGCGCTTTGCATAATGAATGCTGTCGAGGATCTCTTTTTGTTTTTCTTCAATGATGGCTTTTTGCTGGCTGATCTCGCGGTTCGATCTTTGCTTCTCGAGGAAGCTGCGGTAAATAAAAGCAGCGAACCCGAGCACCAGCAACAAGCACCCGGCCACCGCATACAGGATGATCGCCTGCCTGCGCTTGTCGGCTTGTGCGATCGCATCTTTTTTATCCTGCTCCGCTTTTTCCCCCGCTTCCTTTTTGTCGAACTCGTACTGCATCTGCGATTGTACGATCTTCTTCGTGTTCTCTTCGTTCAGCACGCTGTCGCGGTAGGCGACATGCAGTTTGTAATCACGGAGCGAAGCTGCATAGTTGCCCTCCGCACTGTCGAGGCGCGACAGGCCAAGGTAGCCTTCCTGCAGCCCCACCTTATCGTTCAGTTCAATAGAAAGCTTCATAGCCCGGTCGAGGTATTTCCGGCAGGCAGTGTATTTCTTCTGCTCAAAGTAAACCTCCGAAATGTTCATGCAGGTGTTCTCAATCGCATCCTTGGCACCCATTTTTTCTTTGATGGCGAGCGCTTTCATGTAATAGGGCAGGGCCAGGTCGAATTTTCCCTGGTCGGCATACACGAGGCCAATGTTATTGTAAGAGGATCCTACGCCTTTCTTATTGCCAAGTACACTATCGATCGCGAGGGCCTCCCGGTGGTTCTCCAGTGCGGCAGGGTAATTCTTAATCGATTCATACAGTTCCCCGATATTGTTATAGCAGCGCGAAAGATTTTTTTTGTTGCCCCCCTGCAGGTAAAAGTCTTTGGCGAGGGTGTAGTGCTTCAACGCTTCCTCAAAATTATTCTCCATCAGGTATACATTACCGATGTTCAGGTTCACATCAGCCGTCCCTTTCTTGTCGCCTAATTCGTCTTTTATCTTCATGGCCCCGAGATAATTCTGCAGCGCTTCAGGGTAATTGCCTTGCATCCGGTACACGTTGCCGATGTTGGTCAGCATCTGTCCCTGTCCTCTTTTATTCGAGTGCTTTACGTACAGTTGCAGGGCCTGGTTGAAGAGCTTCAGCGCGCCCGGGTAGTTTCCCCGGTTCATCAGCACGTTGCCTTTAGTGCCGAGGGCATTTCCCGTGCCTTTCCAGTAATCGAGCTTTTGAGAAAGTTCAGCCGTGAGAGCGACATAACGCAAGGCGCTGTCGTACTCGTTCGAAAAATAGTACGCGGTTGCGAGTTTGTTGAGCAGGAAAGCTCTGACGGTATCTTCCTTTGAATTCATCAAAGCGCCCTTCAGGGAGTCCATCGTCCTTTGCTGCCCATAGAGGGCGCTGTAATTCAATACAAATAAAAGGGAGAGTGAGATAAAAAAGCGCATCACGAAGAAGAAGCGCTAAAATTACGAAGGAAAATCACGAGCGCGGTCATTGTTTATGGTAAAAGCGTTGCAACAACCTGCTCACCTGCTTTTCACTGGGCATTAGGCTCGCCTGTATCCTTCTTGCATAGTGTATGCTGTCCACTATCTCTTTTTGTTTTTCCTCAATGATATTTTTCTGCCGGCCGATCTCAAGGTTGGCCTTTTGCTTTTGCAGAAAACTCCTGTAAATGAATACCGCGAAGGCGAGTACCAGTAAAAGGCACCCGGCTACGGCATAAAGAATGATCTGTTGCTTGTGTTTATCCGCCTCCGCCATCGCATCCTTCTTTTCCTGTTCAGCTTTTTGCCCGGATTCTTTTTTCTCGAATTCATATTGCATTTGCTGCCGGACCGTTTTCTTCGTGTTCTCCTCGTTCACCAGGCTGTCGGAATACGCGATGCCGAGTTTGTAATACATCAGCGCCTCCCGGTCATCACCGAGTGCGCTGTCGGCCCAGGAGAGCTCGAGGCAGGATGCCTTGGATCCTTCAAGACTGTTAGCGGTCCTGGAGAGGTGGTACGCTTTCACCGCGTATTCTTTCTGCACCTTCGGCTGTTTTTGTATCCTCCTGATCTTCGCCATATCGAGATAAAAGTTGATCAAGCCCTGTTTGTCACCGAACTTATTGAAAATGCCGTAGGCCGAGAGGTAGCATTTTTCAGCTTCTTCATATTTTCCCTGTGCGAGATAATTCTTGCCAAGGTTCCCGTAGCAAACCGCGATCCCCACTTCATCTTTCAGCGCTTCCCTTATCTTAAGGGCCTCCCGGTGATTACGTGTAGCTTCCTCGTAATTTCGCAGGTTCATGTTCAGCATGCCCATGCTCACCAGGCTGAAGGCAATGCCTCTTTTGTCCCCCAGCTTTTTATAAATGGCGAGGGCCTTTCGGATCGTTTCCAGTTCATCCTTAAAATCCTGCTGGCCCTGGTAAACAAAACTGATGCTGATGAGCGAATTGGCAACTCCCATTTCGTTGCCCGATCGTTCCTTGATCTTTAGGGAAGCATACAGGTTCCTGAGCGCTTCGGGGTAATTACCGATGATGTAAAAGGAGTTGCCTACATTGTGCAAGGCTGTGGCTTCATCCTTGCTGTCACCTGCCGCCTGGAATCGTTGCAGGGCCCTGAGAAAATGCTGGAGGGCGCTTTTTCCGTCTCCCCGAATGTAATATACGCTGCCTATATTCGCGTAAGCGGTACCCAATGCACCGGCACAGGTCTTACAGCCCGGGTTCAGTGAATCAACCTGCAGGGCAAGTGCCATCGCCTGGTTGGCAAGTAACAATGCGGTGTCCAGTTTCCCCGATTCCCGGTAAAATTTGCTTAGGGAGTTCAGGACATTGATACGTGCAGAATCATTCGTTGTCCCTTTTAAAAGCACCAGGAGAGAATCGGCCCGCTTGTTTTGCGCGGCAAAGCCGGGAAGCGAAAATAAAATAAGGATGACAATAAAAGATCGCGATCTCATCATAGGAGTACGCTTAGTCTACAAAAGGAAACGATCATCCCTTTTTAATAGATCGCTGGAAATTTTTCGGGATCGCTTTCGTGCATCATCGCATAAACGCTGTCCACCACATCATCAACACTGGGCTTGCTGAAATAATCTCCGTCAGAGCCGTAAGCGGGGCGGTGATCCTTTGCGCAAAGTGTACGGGGCTCAGCATCGAGGTAACGGAAGCCGCCTTGCTCCTCCAGGACCTTTTGCATCATGTACGCGCTTGCCCCACCGGAAACATCCTCATCGAGGAATAACACACGCGAAGTTTTCTTCACCGATCCCACAATGGAATTATTAATGTCGAAAGGCAAAAGTGTTTGTACATCCACGATCTCCACCGAAATACCCAGCTCTTCCAGTTGTTTAGCAGCATCCTGCGCGATGCGGCAGCATGAACCATAGGTCACAATGCTTACATCATTTCCTTCGCGGATCACTTCAGGTACCCCGAGTGGCACACGGAACTCACCAAAGTTGGCAGGGACTTTTTCTTTCAGTCGATATGCATTCAATGGTTCGATCACGATCGCAGGTTCATCAGCAGCCATTAGCGTATTGTAAAATCCTGCAGCCTGCGTCATGTTGCGCGGAACGCATACATACATGCCGCGCAAGGCGTGCACGATCATGCCCATGGGCGAGCCGCTGTGCCATACGCCCTCGAGCCGGTGCCCGCGCGTGCGAATTACCACAGGAGCTTTTTGTCCGCCTTTGGTTCTCCATTGCACGGTTGCCAGGTCATCACTCATGATCTGCAAAGCGTACAACAAATAATCGAGGTACTGAATTTCGGCAATGGGACGAAGGCCGCGCATAGCAAGGCCGATCGCCTGACCGAGTATGGTGGCTTCACGAATGCCGGTATCGAACACACGGATCTCCCCGTATTTTTTCTGCAGTCCTTCCAGTCCCTGGTTCACGCCTCCTATCTTGCCAGAGTCTTCACCGAAGATGATCACCTCCGGGTATTTTTCCAGGACCTTATCGAAGTTGTCGCGCAGCACTTCGCGGCCGTCCTGTGTTTTATCTTCAGCATATTCAACAGGCACCGGTTTCACCAGCAATGCCGACTGTTCACTCTCGCTGTATAAATAGGAACTGTAGCGATCGTGGTTCTCTATTTTAGAAACATTAAGCCAGGCAATGAGTTTTTGACGTGCAGGAATATTTTCGCTGCGTAAATAACGCAGGGCCTTGCGCACGGCTCCCACCGTATCTTTACGAATGGGGTCCATGGAAGCGTTGAGGTCATTTTTTATTTTGCTGATGAAACCTGCGTTTGAACTTTGCGCGATGGCTTCGCCAAGCAATGCATTCACTTCACTTATCTCTCCTTTTATCGCATTGGTGAAGCCAACCCACGCTGCATTCTTCGCGTTGCGCACCGCTGTTCGCGCATCTGCTTCCACTTTGTCGAGCTCTTCGGCAGTGACCAGTTCCAAACCTAAGATCCACTCGCGCATTTTTTTGATGCAGTCGAAATCCAGTTCCCAT
>DATDFI010000491.1:0-6384 GCA_036522695.1 Bacteroidia bacterium
CTCAAAATTAAAAAGGGCAACAATAACGCTGCCCTTTTCAATTGCAACAAAAAAGTTTATTCCATCTTAAACACCTTGCCCGTTGTGAGTTTTTTATCCGAACGGATGGTGTACGTATAAATTCCGGCCGGCAAAGATGAGATATCGATGGTATTGGTTTTGCCGCTCAATGCATCTTCCATGCGCACGGTGCGAAGCTTATTTCCCAACACATCATAGAGCTCTATCACCAATGCATCGTTCACATTTTCCTCGAAAGTGAAATTGAGTTTACCAGTGGTGGGATTCGGGTAAACTTTTACGGCATGTGCTTCCACGTATTCAGGCATACCCACAAGATTAACATTGATGCAAACGCTGTCGTTCATGGTATTAATGTCTGTGCTCTTGGAGGTCCACGCACACAGCTGATCCAGGTTGGTGTAAGGAGGCGTGAGCAACGTTGCAAATGTGAACAGCACCGAATCACCGGGGGGGATGGGAGATCCTGTGTACAGCTCGGTGGTGGTGTTACCCGACAAACCGAGTTTATAGTTCACATTGATGAAATTATTATCGGGCTGCGAACCGAAATTTTTGATGTACACTTTTACCTGAGTAGGAGAATTGAGCGTAGCATTGTTGAGCGGGGCCACAAACCGTGTAACTCCCACATCCTCGGGGAAGGCCTTTTTGATATCGAGGCCCAGCATGAAATCCTGCGTACCCCGATCGCGGTAATCCGACCAGAAGGTCTGGAACACTTCGAAGGTCTGATAAGAGAACGGAGGTGTGATGTCAACACCGATCTGCGCACCGGTGCCGGCCATGTCCCACAACAAATAAACTCCACCGCTCGCGATCACCACGTTACTGCCAACCGGAACAGTAGTAACACCGCTGGTCACCACCTGCGATGAAAGTACCGCCACCGAATCGAGCAATGTGCCGGGCGAGCCACCGGGACCATTGTCATCATAGATCTTGAGATAACAGGAGTATTGAGAAGTGGTCACGCTGGTCATCATCATGCGTGAATCGATCACGCGCGCGGGATAAACCGGGGGAACAAAATACATTCCCACACCGCCCGAGCCACCGTTCCAGCCCACGCTGGAGCCGATAAAGTTGGTGAAGTTATTATTGTAGTTGAGCAGCATCACCGATTGAGCTGTATCGATCACCACTACTTCCTGCTGGTTGGTATCGTTCGTGGAAAGCACATCGCCTGTTACACCGCTTATCAGTGTCCGGAAGCGGTACGTGCCTACCTGCGTTGGATTGAACGCATTCGGAAAATTAATGACGGTGTCCTGCCCGGGAACGAGGCTATCGGTAGTGACCGTATTTCCCGCCTGCAGCACATTGTTCAGGTTAAAAACATCACCGTTCACCTGGAAAGGCTGTATAGTGGTATTGCCCTGGTTCTTTACGTCCGAAACCAGGTTGTACGGATTACCATTTTTCTTGAGGAAAATGCCGGGAGTGCCGTCACTCAAATTCCATTCGGCACCGGCATCGGTCACCTGCAGGCTGGGATTTTGCGGGTAATAATATTTTACGGTGTAATTTATAGGAGGGTAATTGCCGCTATACACCTGCAGCCCCACCTGGCCCGTGTTATTTTCCATTCCCACGCGCGTGGCATTCGAAAGGTCGAAGCCGATCTGCGTTTTAAAATTAATAGTGATGGAAGAGTCGGCCCGGTTCAGGATGATCTGGAAAGAATTGGCCCCGGTGTACCCCGGTGATCCCTGCGCCCAGAAAGGAACATTCTCGAACGAAACGCAAAACGTATCGGCATTGAAATAATAATAGCAGCGGCCCTGGTTGTTGGGACCGAGGAAAGTGAGGTCGGCCATCAAACCGGTGATATAATCATCAACACCACCGGCCTGGGGAATGGGATTGAAAGGAGAAGCGAGGTTGCCCGGCCCGTCAAAACCAATGTACCCGTTTGAGCCTATCCACACTTTATCTACCGTGTACCAATAATATTGGAAGTTACCGCCAATGGGTTTGGGACCTATGGTGTTATCATCGCCAAGACCGGTCACAGGATTACCGATCTGGGAAATATCGAACCAGCTGTAAGAAGGGCCACCGGGCTCGTTACTATCTTTCCAGATGTAACCGAAAGCATCAGGGCCACCGCTGTTGGCAGTGAGTTGTAAAGCAAAGCATAAAGCTGAAGCGGAGAGTAAAATTCTTTTCATGATACGGGTAGGGTTTTGGAGAAGCAAGTTATTCAATTTATCTATAATGACAAAAATGAAATGGGTGATGGATGAGGGGCGATGGAAGCTCCGCTCAACAATAAATTTTACCGCTGATGTAATTGAGGCTCTACATCCCGGTATTTTCTTCAACTTTATAGGAAGTAAGAAACCGTTATCTTTATTGTTTCAGCAACCTATATGAAACAGCTCTCCAAACTCCTATTTGCCTTTATCGGATTATGTTCATCCTCTTTTGCGGCCGGTAACGATTCCTCCTATGTTTATTCACTTGACCTTAATAACGTGGTGGATGATAAATTGACAGTGAACCTGGCCGCGCCCTCTATCAATAAGGACGAGATCAATTTTTTTATGCCGAAGATCGTACCCGGGACCTACGAGCTGTATGATTTCGGACGTTTTGTTTCCGGCTTTAAAGCTTTCGATAAAAAAGGAAATGCGCTTCCCGTCACCAAAACTGACACCAACACCTGGCTTATTAAGAATGCAAAAACGCTGGACCACATTTCATATAACGTAGAAGACACCTGGGACACGAAGATCAAAGGCAAATTTGTTTTCGAGCCGGGCGGGACCAATATTGAAGCCGGGAAAAATTTCATGCTCAATACGCATGGTTTTTTCGGGTATTTCGAAGGAATGAAATTTTATCCCTTCCAACTGAATATTCACCACCCCAACGGTTTTTACGGCTCCACTCCGCTCGTGCTGGCAGGTAAGAATGGTGACGATGATGTTTACAGCGTGGAGAATTATGTCCGGCTGGTTGATTCACCCATCATGTACTGTATGCCTGATACCGGTATCATTCACGTGGGTGGCGCAGAAGTGCTCATCTCCGTTTATTCGCCAAATAAAAAAGTATCGGGGCATTTTGTGGCGGAAAAGATCAAGCAGATGCTGGATGCGCAATGCAAGTACCTGGGCGGGAAATTGCCAGTGGAGAAATACGCGTTCCTCATTTATCTTACCGATCACGAAGGAGGCTCGGGCGCCTCGGGCGCGCTGGAACATTGCTATTCCTCCATGTATTTTTTGCCGGAAATGAACCCCGATGACATCGTGCAGACCATTCGCGATGTGGCCTCGCATGAATTCTTCCACATCGTTACCCCGCTCAGCATTCACTCGGAAGAGATCGGGAACTTTGATTTTCAGAATGGAAAAATGTCGGAGCACCTGTGGATGTATGAAGGCGTGACCGAATATTCGGCTGCGCACATGCAGGTGAAGTACGGCCTCATCGACCTCGAGACCTACCTCGGCAAAATCCGCGAAAAGATGTACGCGATGGAGCAATTCAAAGATGATCTTCCCTTTACGGAAATGAGCAAGGGATGCCTTGATCAATACAACAGCCAGTACGGGAATGTTTACCAGAAGGGCGCACTCATCGGTCTTTGCCTCGATGTGAAACTGCGCGTTTTGTCGGATGGGAAATACGGCATACAGGACCTGATGAAAGACCTGGCGAAAACGTATGGGAAAAACAGGTCGTTCAAGGATGATGAACTTTTTGACGCGATCACCAAACTCACTTATCCCGAGATCGGGGATTTCCTGAAGCGATATGTTTCGGGCAAGGAGCCGCTTCCCTTCAAAGAGATATTTAACGCGGTGGGAATTGATTACGTGGATAAGATCGATGCGCAGGGAATATCGTTCGGGGGAGTGAATATCGGCTTCAACCCTGCCACCCAGCGCCTGGTGGTGGTGGGAACGGACAAGATGGATGATTTCGGGAGGGAGATCGGTTACAAAGAGAATGACGAGCTGGTGAAATTCAATGGGAAGAAAGTGACCATCGACAATGCGAAGGACGTGATCAGCCATTTTATACAAACGGCCAAAGTGGGTGACAAATTAAAGGTGGAAGTTATGCGCACGGATGAGAACGGGAAAATGAAAAAAGTGAAACTCAAGGCGAAGGTGCACCTGGTGGATGTTTCGCAAAAATATTTTCTCAAACCCTCGCCCACTGCCAGCGAAAAACAATTGAGGATAAGAAAATCATGGATCGGGCCATTGAATTAAGTGCGATCTACGAATATGGACCGCATAATAATTCCTGCACAAAACAGGTCTCATCTTCAAAATCGTAATTCGTGTTTCGCAATTCATGGGAAATTAGTCTCCTTCGCTATAGCTGCGGAGGATAAAATCGCAAATCGTACCTCGTAGATCGCAAATTGAACAAGCGTTCCTTATATTGGTTGTGCCAGGTGGGCGGGTGGTTGTTCTTCATCCTGCTCCAAAGCGTTTTTCTCAACTGGAACAGTCACTTCAATTCCCTGGTGGCCTTTAACCTTTTCCTCGTTTTCTTTTTCGGGGTGCTTTACTCACACCTGTTCCGTTTCGTCATCACCCGATTTCATTGGCTGAAACTCCGCACCCTTGCGCTGGCGTCCCGCCTCCTTATTTCCTGCATTTTTCTCGGCACCCTGATGAATTTTACCCAGCTGCTTTTCGAAGGTTTTGTAAAAGCAGACCATCCCCTGTTCAGTGATATAGATGTGCAAACAGCGGTGAACAATTCTCTCAATCTTTCCTTCGTTTTCTTTTTCTGGTCCCTCATCTATTTCCTCGTTCATTTCGTGGAGAATTATAAAAAAGCGGAGATCGAGAATTTAAAATGGCAAGCCTCTATCAACGAGATAGAACTGAACAAACTCAAATCACAACTCAATCCGCATTTCATTTTCAATTCCATGAACAGCATTCGCGCGCTGGTGGACCATGAGCCTGTTAAAGCCAAGGAAGCCATCACGCAACTTTCGGGCATATTGCGCAGCACCCTGCTCATGGGAAAAAAGAAACTGATCTCCTTTGATGAAGAACTGGGCATCGTAAAAGATTATCTCCAACTTGAATCAACACGACTGGAAGAACGGTTGCGCGTTCTACTCGACATCGATCCCCGCGCATCCGGTTTTGAGATCCCGCCTCTCATGATACAAACGCTGGTGGAGAACGGGATCAAGCACGGCATTGCCAAACTCACGGCCGGTGGCGAGCTTTCGTTAAGCGCAAAAGTGAACGGGCAGGAAAAACTTCACATCGTGATCCGCAACAGCGGCAAGCTCGGAACAAGCACAACCGGCACCGGCTTCGGGATAAAAAGTACCGTGCAGCGCCTGCAATTACTTTACGGCAACGAAGCCTCTTTTTCCATCACGGGCGAGAACGATTCGGCCGTGATAACACACCTGGTCATTCCCAAAAACCTTCGCTATGAAAACACTGATCATTGATGACGAACGCCTCGCGCGCCAGGAACTCCGCTCCCTGCTCACGGCTTTTCCTTCTCTTGAAATTGCAGGCGAGTGCAACAATGCCGACAATGCGATCAAAATGATCAGGGAGCAGCAGCCCGACCTTATTTTTCTCGACATACAGATGCCCGGCAAGAACGGGTTCGAATTGCTGAAGGAGTTGCCCGAAGCCCCTAAAGTGATCTTTGTGAGTGCGTATGACGAATATGCCATCCGTGCTTTTGAAGTGAATGCCCTCGATTACCTGCTCAAGCCGGTACAGCCCGAGCGATTAGCTGAGGCGGTGAACAAAGCTCTGGGCAATGAAGAAGAGAAAAGTGAGAATAAAAATCCCTTCATGCTTAACGATGAGGACCAGGTGTTCGTGAAGGATGGAGAGAAATGCTGGTTCGTGAAGCTTGCCGACATACGCTTATTTGAATCGGAAGGGAATTACGTGCGTGTTTTTTTCGATGGCAACCGGCCGCTCATCCTCCGCTCGCTCAATAACCTGGATGAGAGGCTCAACCCGAAATCTTTTTTCCGCGCCAGCCGCAAGCACATCATCAACTTAAAATGGGTGGAGAAGATCGAGAACTGGTTCAATGGAGGATTGATGGTGAAGCTGCGCGGGGGAGGCGAACAGGTGGAGATCTCGCGCAGGCAGGCCGCAAAATTCAGGGACATGATGAGCCTTTAAGTGATTTAGGATTTAGACCTTTCGGGCCATTCCCACGTCTTCGCCCGGGACAGGCCGCCCAGGTGACATTAATACGATTTATGATCCGCTCAAAACTATTTGTTTTTCTCTTTCTTTTTTCGCCTCCGCTTTTCTCGCAAACGGTAACACGGGAACAGTGGGTAAAGATGGAAACGGAAGGCATGATCCGCAAAGGAGAATACGATGAAGCGAT